>JAYTDH010000103.1:0-16976 GCA_043736095.1 Gemmatimonas sp. | reverse complement strand
CGCCGCCGCACGACCTTCAGGCGTTGGCGCACCGCGGTCACCCCGGGGACGCCGCGCGCGATCGTGACGGCGTGGGCGACTTCCTTCGGTGCGCGAACGGACCCCGTGAGCACCACCTCACCATCGTCATCGGCCTCGATTGCGACGTTCCGTTCGGCGAGGATCGGGTCGTTGATGAACGCTTCGAGCACGCGCTCGCCGATGAGGGGCTCGTCGACCGAATCGAACACTTCGTCGGGTTCGTCGTCGTCCGGCGACTCCTCGTCGTCCTCGTCGAGCTGCTCCTCACCGAGATCGTCCTCATCGAGATCGTCATCGAACGCCGGCGCCTCGGCCGCCGCGTACTCGTCGGCGTCCTCGTATTCGTCCTCGGCGTCGTCGTCCCTGTCGCCGTCTTCATCACGCGGGGCGCCGCGCGCGCTGAGGGCCTCGCGAATCTCCAACGCCGCCTGGAGCATCGGCCCCCACTGCGTGGCGGCGGTCCGGGCCAGCTTCTGCGCGCGTCCTAGGAGCCCGCTCGCGCCCGGACGGCGGCCGCTGAACTTCTCGGCCGCGAGCACCCCCGCGGTGACGCCGATCGCTGCTCCGGCGACCATCCACAGGAGCCAGCGCTCGTTCGCGGATTCTTCCTCGACCTCGATGATGCGCATGCGTGCTCGGAACGGGGGGTGTGCGCGTGCGTTTTGTGGCCTTCACGCTTGGCGGGGGTGTCGGCCCGCGGCTAACTTGAACGTGTTCACGCGCGCGCGGCGGGGCAAGCGTTGTCCCGCGCAGTCCGCCTGCGTTCCGTCCCCACGAGTTCGCGAATGTCTGTTTCCTCGCCCACTGCTCCATTGACCGCGACCGACGAGCCCTCGCGCCATCCTTGGCGAGAGGCCGTCCTTTGGCTCGTGTTCGCGAGTGTCCTTGTTGCTGGGCTCGGACTCGCGGTGGTGTTCGGCCCGGCCGCGCCGGTGCTGCTCGATTCCGTCGTACTCGATGCGGTGACCCAGTGAGCGCGGTAGCTGACCTTATCACGCTCACGCTGCCTGATGGCAAGACGACGCGCGAGGTCCCGCCTGGCACGTTGGCACGCGAGGTCGTCGCGAGCATCGGTCCCGGCCTGCTCAAGGCGGCAATCGCGGTGGCGGTCGACGGCGAGATTCAGGATCTTTTGACCCCGCTCCGCACCGGCGGGGCGTTCCAAGTCATCACAGACAAGGATCCGCGCGCGCTCGGCGTGCTGCGGCATTCCGGCGCCCACATCCTCGCGACCGCGGTGCGTCGCTTGCGGCCCGACGCCAAGATCGGATTCGGCCCGGCCATCGATGACGGCTTCTATTATGACTTCGAAGTCGCGAAGCCGTTCACCCCGGAAGATCTCGAGGCGTTCGAGGCCGAGATGCACAAGGTCGTGGCGGACAAGTTTGCGTTCGTGCGTGCGGAGGTGACGCAGGACGAGGCGCGGAAGGTCTTCGCCGATGATCCCCTTAAGCTCGAGCGACTCGAAGACTTCTCGGACCCGTCCGAAGTGATCTCGACGTACACGGATGGTCCGTTTGTGGATCTGTGCCGCGGTCCGCACGTGCCAGACACCTCGTATCTCAAAAACTTCAAGCTGCTGAGCGCGGCCGGCGCCTATTGGCGCGGCGATGAGAAGCGTCAGATGCTGCAGCGCATCTACGCGACGGCCTTCTTCAAGAAGGAGGAGCTCGAGGCGCACCTGCATCGGCTCTCCGAGGCGAAGAAGCGCGATCATCGCGTGCTCGGGAAGCAGTTGGATCTCTTCCACTTCTTCCCGCAGGCGCCGGGCGCGGCGTTCTGGACGCCCAAAGGCACGGCGATGTGGAACGCGCTCGAGGGATTCGTCCGCGAACGGCAACGCGACGAGTTTCTTGAAATCAAAACCCCACTCCTGTACTCCAAGAAGCTCTGGGAGCAGTCGGGACACTGGGGGAAGTACCGCGAGAATATGTTCCTCGTGCACAACAACGAGAGCGGCGAGCAGGATATGTCGCTCAAGCCGATGAACTGCCCTTCGCACCATCTCTATTTTGGCGCGAGCAAACATTCGTACCGCGAACTCCCCAAGCGATTCGTCACCTTCGACGTGTTGCATCGCAATGAGTTGAGCGGGGCGTTGAGCGGCCTCACGCGCGTGCGGCAGTTCTCACAGGACGACTGTCACGTGTACCTCCGCGAAGATCAGATCGCCGACGAGGTGAAGTTCCTCGCGGACTTTATTCTCTCGTACTACGACACGTTTGGCCTCGAGGCGCGCCTGAAGTTCGCGACGCGCCCCGACGAGCGAATCGGGAGCGACGAGCTCTGGGATCGCGCCGAGGGCGCGCTGAAAGCAGCGCTCGAGAGCACCGGCCGGCCCTACGAACTCAAAGAAGGCGACGGCGCCTTCTATGGACCGAAGATCGACTTCGACGTGATGGATTCGATTGGCCGCGCCTGGCAACTCGGTACAATCCAGCTCGATTACAATGCGCCGGAGCGCTTCGACCTCAGCTACACCGGCGAGGACAACGCGGCGCATCGGCCGGTCGTGATTCACCGTGCGGTCAGCGGGAGTTTCGAGCGCTTCGTGGCCATCCTGATCGAACACTTCGCGGGCGCGTTCCCTGTCTGGCTGTCGCCAGAGCAGGTCCGCGTCCTGCCGATCTCTGACGATGTCACGGGGTACGCGCAGGAGGTGACGGCGAAACTCCGAGCCGCCGGCATCCGTGCTGTCTGTGATGAGCGCAGCGACACGCTGAACTACCGGATCCGGGATGGCGAGATGATGAAGACCCCTTACATGGTTGTCTGCGGCAAGCGAGAGGCCGAGGCGGGACAGGTGGCCGTTCGCGTTCGCGGCGTCGGGAAGAAGCAGGAGATCGTGAGCGTAGAGGCCTTCCTCGCGCGGATTACCGAAGAAGTGCGTACGCGCGCGCTGACCCCGTCCTCTGCCGGTGAAGAACAGTGAGCCGCCCACGTGCGTCCTCTCTCGCCGTGATTGCGCTCGTCGGCGCGCTCGTCGACGCGCTTGTCGGCGCGAGCTCGCTCCACGCGCAGCAGGCACGCCCGGCGTTGAGCGCGGGCCGCGTGACCGCCGAAGCGGTCGTCGGGGCCTACGCCGGCATCGGCGGGTTTATCGTGGGCCGGTACGTTGGCGAGCGTGCGGCCGAGATGATGGGGGCGACGTCCGAGGACACCCAACGTCGACTCGGATTCACGGCGGGCGTGATTGCCGGCGGCCTCACGACAGCGGGCTCCGTCTACGGCATCGGCTCGGTGGGCAATCAGACGGGCGACTTCGCGACCACGTATCTCGGGACGGGCGTCGGCTTCGCGGCCGCGTGGGGACTCTCCCGCGCACTGCTTGGCCCGAGTGCGCGGCCTGATCAGCACACGGCCGGGCGATGGGCGGTCGCGAACCTCATCGCGTTCCTGCCAGCCATCGGCGGTACCATTGGATTCAACTCCACACGCCGCGCTCGCTAAGAGCGCGGCTTCTTTTTCTCAAGAAGATCTCATGTCTGCAGATCGTACTCCTGTCATCGTTTCTGCCGCGCGCACCCCGATTGGGCGCTTTCTCGGCGGGCTCAGCCCACTTACCGCGCCGGAGTTGGGCGCGGTGGCGATTCGCGAGGCGATCAAGCGCAGCAAGATTGATCCCGCGGAAATCGGCGAGGTCATCATGGGCAACGTCCTGCAAGCCGGAGTCGGACAAGCGCCCGCGCGTCAGGCGGCCATCAAGGCCGGTGTGCCCGGCATTGTCCCCGCGTACACCGTGAACAAGGTCTGCGGGTCTGGTTTGCAGGCGGTGATGCTCGCGGCGCAGGCGATCCGGGCTGGCGATGAGCAACTCCTTGTCGCCGGTGGACAAGAGAGCATGAGCCACGCGCCCCACTATGTGCGGGGGATGCGGAACGGCGTGAAGTTCGGGGCGCAGACGATGCTGGACGGCCTCATCACTGATGGGCTTTGGTGCGCCTTCTATGATCGCCACATGGGCGGGCACGCCGAGTACACGGCGAAGCAGGCCGGCATCACGCGCGCGCGTCAGGATGAGTTCGCACTCGCCTCACATTTAAAGGCGGTGGCCGCGATCGAGAGCGGGAAGTTCAAGGCGGAGATTGTGCCGGTAGAGATCGCTGGAAAGAAGCCCGTGGTGATCGACACCGACGAATCGCCGCGCAAGGACACCTCGCTTGAGGCGCTCAGCAAACTACGGCCAGCGTTCCCGAAGGATGCGCCAAAGGATATGAAGCCGGAGGAGTTGACCGTGACTGCGGGCAACGCGCCCGGACTCAACGATGGCGCGGCGGCGGTGGTCGTTGCGTCGGAGGCATATGCCAGAGCGCACGGCCTTCCGATTCTCGCTCGCATCACCGGCTACGCGTCGGGCGGTGGGGATCCGCAGGACCTTTTCTTCGCGCCCATCGTGGCGGTGAACAACCTCATGAAGAAGACTGGCGCGACGATCGGCGACTATGATCTGATTGAAGCGAATGAGGCGTTCGCATCGCAGGCGCTCGCCGATGGCGACGCGCTCGCGTGGGACTGGGATCGGGTGAATGTGCACGGCGGCGCGATTGCGCTGGGACACCCCATCGGCGCGTCGGGAGCACGCGTGCTCGTCACACTGCTGCACGCGCTGTCGGCGCGCGGCAAGCGTACCGGCATGGCGACGCTCTGCCTCGGGGGCGGAAACGCCGTCGCGCTCTCCGTCGAAATGGTTTAGGCCGAGCCGAGGAGTATCCGTGCCTCCGCATCGAGGTCCATCGCCGTGGCGTGTGGTTGGGCGCTGCGTCTTGTTTTTGGTTATGAGTTTGGGGATGGTGGTGGTCGCGGGGATGTTACTGCGCCCCGTGTTCCCGACTGGTCTCCCATTTGGTCGCGACGGACAGGTCGTGCTGATGCTCATTTTCGCGCTCGCCTTTGGACTCACGCATCTGGCGGCGGCGTTCTGGGAGAAGAGCGGCGACTGGGCGATTCTCGGCTTCGCGCCCGCGAGTTGGCATCCGCTGCGCCTCGGTCTCGCGCTCGGCGCTGGACTCACCACGGCGCTGGGCTCCGCGGTCGTGCTGCGTCTGATGGGTGCCGCGCGATTGCAGGACATGCCGGCGGGGAACTGGGGACGATTCGCGGCCGATGTCCTCGTGCTGGTGGCGCTGGCGACGTTGGTCGAAGCGCTCGCGTTCCGCGGCTACCTCCACGGCGTGATCGAGCGGAACTACGGGAGCTGGTGGGCGGTCGGGATCGGCTCGGTGCTGTTCACGCTTGGGCACACTTGGGGACGGATTGGATCGCCGATGAACCTCGTGGCGATCCTGGCGCTGGGGTGCGTTCTCGGGGCCGTGCGCGTGCGGTCCGAGGGCTTCGCCGCGGCGTGGATGGCGCATCTCGGTCTCGCGTGGGCGCAGGGCGCGCTACTGCACTCCGGACAAGCCGGGCTCGATTTCGGTGACGTCCCGGGGTATCGCCTCGTGCTCGGCGCGCCCCGTCTGCTCTCGGGTGCGGGGTGGGGAATCGACGGCGGCCTGCTTGCGGGCGTGCTCTTTGTGGTCGCGGCGGGGTTTCTGATGCGCGGCGTACCGCTCAAGCCGCCGCCGCTCGCGCGCCCGTAGCTCTGCACGTCTGCCCCCGCCGCCGGCTCCGATGGCTGCGCCGAACGGTTAGTTTTGTGGGATGCAGAATACCGACCGTTTCGCCGTGATTGGTGCCGGACAGATGGGCAATGGAATCGCCCATGTCTGCGCGACCAGCGGCTTCGATGTCACGATGATTGATGTGTCGGCGGACGCCCTCGCCAAGGGGCGGGCGACGATTGAGAAGAACCTTGAGCGTCAGGTGAAGAAAGGCGCCCTCGAAGCCGCCGCACGCGACGCGGCGCTCGGGCGCCTCAAGGAGAGCACGGCGATGGATGCCGTCGCCGACGCGACGATTATCGTCGAGGCCGCCACCGAACGGCGTGACCTGAAGTTCCAGATCTTTCGCGAATTAGATCGGTTGGCGCCGAGCGGCGCGATCCTCGCCAGCAACACGAGTTCGATCTCCATCACGGAGATCGCCGCCGTCACGAAGCGCCCCGAATTGGTGATCGGGATGCACTTCATGAATCCGGTACCCGTGATGCAGTTGGTCGAAGTCATCCGCGGGCTCGCGACGTCCGATGCGACGACAGCACGCACGGTCGGGCTCGCCAAGGCGCTCGGCAAGACGCCCGTGGAGGCGAACGACTTTCCCGGCTTCATCGCGAATCGCATTCTGATGCCGATGATCAACGAGGCCTGCTACGCCGTGATGGAAGGCGTTGGGACGCCGGAGGCGGTGGACCAAGTGATGAAGTTGGGCATGAATCATCCGATGGGCCCTCTGACCCTCGCCGATTTTATCGGCCTCGATACGTGCGTCGCGATCCTCGAAGTGCTGCACGACGGACTCGGCGATCCGAAGTACCGCCCCTGTCCGTTGCTCAAGAAGTACGTCGCCGCCGGCTGGTACGGCCGCAAGAGCGGACGCGGCTTCTATACTTACGCGTCCTGAGATGCCCACGACTCTGACGGGTGAGGCGCTGCTCCATCGCGGCATCACGGCCATGACAGAAGAACAGGTGGCGATTGTCGAGACCGCAAAGGCCTTCGCCGACGAGCATGTGCGTCCGTTCGCCGCGCAGTGGGACCGCGACTCGCACTTCGAGCCCACGTTGATTCGGAAGCTTGGTGATCTCGGCTTCCTCGGCATGCTCTTGCCGACAGAATACGATGGTCTCGGGCTCGACTCGATGACGTATCTCCTCGCCCTCGAGGAGATTGCCGCAGCTGATGCGAGTGTGGCCGTCATGCTCTCGGTGCACAACTCGCTTCCGACCGTGATGCTGAACAATCACGGCACCGCCTCGCAGAAAGCCACCTTCCTCGCTCCACTCGCGCGCGGCGAACTCCTGGGCGCATTCGCACTCTCCGAGGCCGATGCCGGCTCCGACGCGTCGGCCGTCCGGTGTCAGGCCGTGCGCGACGGCGACGACTGGATCGTTAACGGCAGCAAGTCGTGGATCACGAGCGGAACGCACGCGGGTGTCGTGATCGCGATGATTCGCACCGATAGCGCGCAGCATCCGAAACGCTCCAAAGGCATCTCGGCTTTTATCCTCACGCCAGATCTGCCCGGATTCCACGTCGGCAAGAAAGAGGATAAGCTCGGCATGCGGGCCTCGCCGACCGTGCAACTGACCTTCGACAACATGCGCGTCCCAGGCGACCGCCTGCTTGGCGCCGAAGGGATGGGGTTCGTCTATGCGATGCAGTCGCTCGAGCACGGGCGACTCGGCATTGCGGCGCAGGCCATCGGCATCGCCCGTGCGGCCTTCGAGGCGGCGGTCGCGTACGCCAATGAGCGCAAACAGTTTGGGCGTCCGATCGCAGAGTTCCAGGGTGTGCAGTTCAAGTTGGCGGATATGGCGACGCGCATCACGGCGGCGCGCGCGATGCTGCATCAGACTGCAGCGGCGAAGGACCGCGGGGTGGATGTTTCGGCTGAGTCGTCGATGTGCAAGCTCTTCGCGAGCGAGACGGCGATGTGGGTGACCACGCAAGCCGTGCAGGTGTTCGGCGGCTACGGGTATGTGAAGGACTATCCTGTGGAGCGGTACTTCCGTGATGCGAAGGTCACGGAGATTTACGAGGGAACGAGCGAGATCCAGCGCGTCGTGATTGGACGTGCGGTCTCACAAGGGATGTAGAACCACTCTACATTCTTCCGACTGCTTTCGACTTTCTTAATTCTCAATGAGCCTCTTCGATACGATGTCCAAACTCGGCCATGAGCAGCTCGTGCTCTGTGCCGATGAGTCAGCCGGCTACCGCGGCATTATCGCCATCCACGACACGACGCTCGGTCCGGCGCTCGGTGGCACGCGCTTCTGGAGCTACAACTCTGATGAAGACGCGATTACCGATGTGTTGCGTTTAGCGCGCGGCATGACCTACAAGAACGCCGTGGCCGGCCTCAACCTTGGCGGCGGCAAGTCGGTCATCATCGGCGACAACCGCACCACGAACCGCGAGATGATTTTCCGCGCGCACGGTCGGTTCGTCGAGTCCCTCGGTGGACGCTACGTGACGGCCGAAGATGTCGGCACCAGCACGTCGGATATGGACTTCGTGCATATGGAGACCGAGTACGTCGCGGGACTCGCCAATAAATCGGGCGATCCGTCGCCGGTCACGGCACGCGGGGTGTTCCGCTCGATCGAGGCCTCCGCCAAGCATCGCTGGGGTTCATCCTCGCTCGAGGGGAAGACGGTCACGGTGCAGGGACTTGGCAACGTCGGGTCGTACCTCTGTCGCGAGTTGCACAATGTCGGCGCGAAGCTGATCGTCACCGATATTCGTCCGGAGCGCGTGAAGAAGATCGTCGCTGATTTCGGCGCCACGGGCGTCGAGGGCGATGACATATACACGGCGAAGGCCGACATCTTCGCACCCTGCGCGCTCGGCGCGATTCTCAACGACGACACCATTCCCAAGCTCAGGGTCGAGATTGTTTGCGGCGGGGCGAATAATCAGCTGCTCGAGCCGGCGAAGCATGGCGAGGCGCTGGAGACGCGCGGGATCCTGTACGCGCCGGACTTCGTGGCCAATGCCGGCGGCGTGATCAACGTCTACTCCGAACTCGCGGGCTGGACTCGCGAGCGTGCGCTCCGCAAGGCAGACGAGATTTTCGACACGATCCTTGGCGTGTACGCAATCGCGAAGGAAGAGGGGATCTTCTCGTACCTTGCGGCCGACAAGCTCGCCGAGCGTCGCATTGCCGCGGTCCACGGTATGGTGCGCACCTGGCCTCAGTGGCCGCGGAAGAGCTAAGCATGAAAGAGCGCATCCCGATTGCGTCGGACCACGCGGGGTTTGAAATGAAGGAACATCTCCGCGCCGCATTGGAGCAGATGGGCTATGAGGTGGACGATCTGGGCACACATTCGCCGGCCTCTTCCGACTATGCGGACTACGCGCACCCGCTCGCGGAGCAGGTCGAACGTGGCGACGTGACGCGCGGGGTGCTGCTCTGCGGGACCGGACTCGGTATGTCGTACGCGGCGAATCGGCACCACGGCGTGCGGGCGGCGGTGGTGTGGAGCCCCGAGATTGCCACCTTCGCACGGAGCCACAACGATGCGAATGTACTCGTGGTCCCCGCGCGATTCGTGAGTGAAGAGGACGCCGTCGCAATTCTGAAGAACTTCTTGGATACGCCCTTCGAGGGCGGCCGTCACGCGAATCGTGTGGCGAAGATCGAAGCAACGGGTCATGCATCTGCGGAGGAGCAGTGAAGCCGGGGTGGAATCATTGGGATCGTCGCCTGCCGGGCGACGCGCTAAAGCAGACGGATCCGGAGATTGCGGCGCTCATCGCCGAGGAGACCACGCGCCAGAGCGAGGGACTCGAGCTGATTGCGAGCGAGAATTTCGTGTCGCCCGCCGTCCTTGAGGCGATGGGGTCGTCGCTCACGAACAAGTATGCCGAAGGGCTCCCAGGTAAGCGCTACTACGGCGGCTGTGAAGTTGTTGACAAGGTCGAGAAACTGGCAATCAATCGTGCCAAGGAGCTCTTCGGCGCGGATCATGCCAACGTGCAGCCCCACTCGGGGGCGTCGGCGAACGCGGCGGTGTATCTCGCCTTCCTCAAGCCGGGCGACACGGTGCTGGGGCTCGACCTCTCGCAAGGCGGGCACCTGACGCACGGCTCTCCGGTCAATTTCTCAGGGCTCAACTATCGCGCGGTGCATTACGGCGTGAACGACGAAGGAATCATCGACTACGCGGCGATGCGTGAGATCGCACGGCGCGAGAAGCCCAAGATGATTATCGCCGGCTACAGCGCGTACTCACGCGTGCTCGACTACCAGCAGTTTGCGGACGCCGCGAAGGAAGTCGGCGCGATCTTCATGGTGGATATGGCCCACTTCGCGGGTCTCGCGGCGACTGGGGTGTATCCGAGCCCCGTCCCGTTCGCCGATGTCATCACGACCACGACGCACAAGACGCTGCGCGGCCCGCGCGGCGGCATGATTCTCTGCAAAGCCGAGCACGCAAAGGCCGTGGACAAAGCGATCTTCCCCGGCACGCAGGGCGGACCACTCGAGCATGTGATCGCCGCGAAGGCGGTGGCGTTTTTCGAGGCCCTCCGCCCGACGTTCAAAGACTATTGCGTGCAGGTGGTGAAGAACGCGCAGGCACTCGCCGGCGCACTGATGGAGCGTCAGGTGCACATCGTCTCGGGCGGGACGGACAATCATCTGATGCTCTGCGACTTGCGCACGCGCAACGTCGGGCTCACGGGGAAGGTCGCCGAACAGGCGCTCGATCGCGCGGGCATTACGGTAAACAAGAACACCGTGCCGAAGGAAACGCAGTCACCCTTCGTCACGAGCGGGATACGCATCGGCACTCCGGCCGTGACCACGCGTGGGATGCAGGAGAAGGAGATGGTCCAGATCGCTGCGTTGATTGATCGCGTGCTTGGCGCGCCCGACGACGTCGCGGTGACAGTCGCCGTGAAGCAAGAAGTGCACGCGATGGCCGCGGCCTTCCCGCTCTACCTGTAGGCGATGATGCCGGAGCTCGCGTTCCGCGATGGCGTGATGGAGCGGATTCGCTTGCGCGAGTCCCGCTACGACGAACGCGCGTATTTATTTACACTCGCGGCGCTCGAGTACGTGCAGCAGAAGCTCCCCGAGCGGCGGCATCTCGCGGGGCGCGAACTCGCGGTCGGGTGCAAGGATCTCGCGTTGGCGCGCTACGGCGTGCTCGCACGCACGGTGCTCGAGCATTGGGGAATTCGCACCTCAGCGGATTTCGGTGAGATTGTATTCACGCTCGTGGACACGGGACTCTTGATGAGCCAACCGCAGGACAACAAGGACGACTTCATCGGCGTCTTCGATTTCCAGGAGGCGTTCGACCGCGCCTATCCGTGGAAGCCCCCGGCGGATGCGTGACGCGAGCACACTTCCCATGACCGTCCGCGTCACGACGGCAGAGCAGGCGGTAGCGCGTGACACGGCCGCCATCGGCGCGGGGATTCCCTCGTGGACGCTCATGCAGAGCGCTGGCGACGCGACCGCGCAGCTGATCCTGCAACGCTTCCCTGAGGTGCGCACGAGTGGTGCGATTGTCTACGCGGGGAGCGGGAACAACGGGGGCGATGCGTACGTGGTTGCGCGGGTGCTCGCCGAGGCGCGCTGCCCTGTCGCGGTGATTGCGGCCGGCGCGCCGAAGACAGCCGACTCACAGCGCGCAGCACGCGAGGCCGCTGGTCCCATCGCAGAGGTGAGCGATCCGCAGCATCCTGCAGTGATTGTCGACGGGTTGCTGGGCGTTGGTGCGCGTGGTGAAGTGAATGCCGAGTACGCAATGCACATCGCGGCGATCGCCGCCTGGCGCGCGCAGGGTGCGGCCGTCGTGTCGCTCGATCTCCCGAGTGGAGTCGATGCTGTGAGCGGCGCAGGGGCGAGCGTCGTGCGCGCCGATCTCACGTGCACCTACGGCACCGTGAAGCGCGGCTTGCTGCTCCGGCGCGACGAAGCCGGGGAGATTCTCTGCCTCGACATCGGCCTCGGTGCGCATGCGCAACTCGACGACGGCGCCGCGTTGCTCGTGGATGCCGACTGGGTGCGTGCGGCAATCCCTGCGATTCCTGCCGACGCGCACAAGGGCGTTCGGCGTCGTCTGGCCATTGTCGGTGGCGGCGATGGGATGGCCGGCGCGCCAATGCTCGCCGCGCGTGGCGCAATGCGCAGTGGAATCGGGATGGTGCAACTGCTCGTGTCGCCGAACAACGTGCCCGTCGTACAGGCCGCCCTGCCTGAGACCATGGCCGCGAGGTGGCCCGTCACCACCGAGGATCAGGCGAAAGTCCTCGGCTGGGCGCACGCACTGTTGATCGGGCCCGGGCTCGGGCGCACGGCGATGACGCGCGCGCTCGTGGAACGGCTCTTGGTGGAGTGGAAGGGCCCCGTCGTGCTCGATGCCGATGCACTGAATGTGTTTGAGGGCGAGCCGCGCACGCTGGGCTCACTGCTCGGCGCGCGTCCGGCGATCGTGACACCGCATCCGGTTGAGGCGGGACGTCTGCTGCACCGCACCGGTGCGTCGGTGAGCGCGGATCGTTTCACGGTGGGATTGGAACTCGCGAAACAGCTCGGCGCGACGGTGCTGTTCAAGGGCGTGCCGACTGTGATCAGCGCGCCCGATGGTCGTGTGGCCGTCAGCGCGTCGGGGAGCCCGACGCTCGGCGCGGCGGGGAGCGGCGACGTGTTGGGCGGTATCGTTGCGACGTTGCTCGCGCAGACCGGTGATGCCTTCGCGGCGGCGAGTGCCGCGGCGTGGATTCACGGACGAGCAGGCGAGATTGCGGCGGCCCACGGCTCAGTGCGAGGCACGTCACTTCAGGACGTCATTCTCGCGCTCCGCGATGCGTGGCGCCTTGATGATGCGTCGCCGGCGTCACCAGTACTCGCGTCGCTGCCGTCTGTAGGGCGCGCGCGATGAGCGGCCACATCGCCATGGGCCCGGGCAAAGAGTTCGACGCCGTGCGTGCCTTGCTGGCGCGGTGGGGCAGTGCGGCGGAAGGGGTGGGCGATGACGGCGCCGTGCTCGATGTGCCGAGCGGGTCGCGACTGGTGGTGAGCACGGACACCACCGTCGAGGAGGTGCACTTCCGCCGCGCCTGGCTGAGCGCCGAGGAGATTGGATGGCGGGCGACACAGGCCGCGCTGAGCGATCTCGCGGCGATGGGCGCGCGCCCCCTCGGCGTGCTGCTCGCGCTCACCGTGCCCGCGAATTGGCGATCGGATCTTGCGCCGCTTGCCGATGGAATCGCGGCGGCCACGCGATCCGCGCGCGCGCCGATTGTCGGCGGTGACGTGACCGATGGCGATCGACTCGCCCTCGCGATCACCGTGCTCGGGCATTCGCCGCATCCGCTGACTCGATCCAATGCGCGGCCCGGTGACACGTTGTACGTCACGGGGGCGCTCGGCGGACCGGGCGCCGCGCTCGATGCGTGGGAAAACGAAGCTACGCCCGGGGCCCTCGCGCGGGCGCGGTTCGCGCATCCCGTCGCACGCATCGCGGCTGGCGAGTGGCTCGCGGTGCACGGCGCAACAGCGGCGATCGATCTCTCGGATGGGCTCGCGGGCGATGTCGCGCATCTGGCCGCCGCGAGTGGCGTGCACTGTGTCCTCGACCTCGATGCAATCCCGTGTTTGCCGGGGATCGACGTTGGCGCTGCCCTCGCTAGCGGTGAAGAGTACGAACTGTTGGTTGCCGGTGCGGCGATTGATACGGCCGCGTTCGAACGGGCGAACGGCGGCCTCAGGCTCACGGCCATCGGGCGCGTGGAGCGCGCGACGGAGTTAGGGGAAGTAAGCGCCGAGCGCGCTGGGCGGCGCATCGCGCTGCCGCGCGCGCACGATCACTTCGCGTGAGCGGTTCTACGCTGCGTTCTCCGCTGCGTTCTCCGCTGCGTTCTCCGATGCGTTCTCCGATGCGATCCCCGATGCGTCCGGCGATGCGTCCGGCGATGCGTCCGGCGATGCGTTCTGCGACGCTGGGGCTCACGCGCTCCGAGGCGCGGCGATGATCCGCGCGCTCATCATGGCAATCGCCGTGCCGATCTGCACATTCCTCTTCGGCGGGTTGGCAATCGTCGGCGCGATTTTCCGCATGAAGGACGGTGTGGGTTCAGCCTACGATCTGGCGCCGAAGCTCTGGGGGCGCTCAATTCTCTGGTTCGCGGGCGTGCGGATCGTCGAGCACGATGCTGAGCGCAAGCGAGCCGCGCAGCACGTCTTCGCGATCAATCATGTGGCGAACTTCGATGTGCTAGCGGTGGCAGCGCGACTCCGGTGGATCAAGTTCGTCGCGAAGGCCGAACTCTTCAAGATTCCTGGATTTGGCAGAGCGATGCTCTCGGCGGGGATGATTCCGATTGAGCGCGCGAACCGAAAGGCCGCATTCGATTCGTACTCGCTGGCCACGAAGCGCATTCAGGCCGGCGCATCGGTGGCCGTGTACCCGGAGGGGACGCGCGGCAACGCGTATCCCCTCCGTCCGTTCAAAAAGGGACCATTTGTCCTCGCGATCCAGGCGCAGGCACCCGTAATTCCCATCGTGGTGCACGGGCAGCTTGAGGTGCAGTCGAAGGGCAGTTTCCGCGTCACGCCCGGAGTGATCCACATGCACTACCTCCCCGCGATCGAGACCACCGGCATGACGTACGAGGACCGCGATCACCTGGCGCGCCTGACGTATGAGTCGATGGCGGCCTGCCTTGAGCGTGAGTACGGGGTTGTATCGCCTCCCTACAAGGGCGCGTGACCCGCATCACCGCCGTATCTTTGCACAGCCTTCATCCTTCAGCCTTGAGCACTGAGAAATGAGCACCATCATCGCCGTCATTGCCCGCGAGATCCTCGACTCCCGCGGCAACCCTACTGTTGAGGCCGAGGTCGTCCTTGAGGACGGTACGTATGGTCGCGCGGCGGTGCCGAGTGGCGCGTCCACCGGTGCGCACGAGGCCAACGAGTTGCGCGACGGCGATGCCAAGCGCTACCTCGGCAAGGGCGTGCGCAAGGCCGTGGCGAATGTCGCGCGGCTGATCGAGCCGGAGTTGATCGGCCTCGACGTGGTGGATCAGATGACGATTGATCGCGCAATGATTGCGCTTGATGGCACGGCGACTAAGTCCAAGCTCGGGGCGAACTCGATGCTTGCCGTCTCGATGGCCGCCGCCCGCGCGGGCGCGGCATCGGTGGATCTTCCGCTGCATCGGTATCTCGGTGGCCCGCTCTCGCGGACGCTCCCCGTGCCACTCATGAATATTCTGAATGGTGGTGCGCACGCGACCAACACCGTGGATTTTCAGGAGTATATGATCGTCCCGGTGGGCGCGGAGACGTTCTCCGAGGCGCTCCGCATGGGCACCGAGGTGTTCCATGCGCTCAAGAAAGTGCTGGTGAAGCGCAAGCTCTCGACGGGGGTGGGCGACGAAGGTGGATTCGCGCCGGACCTCAAGAGCGATGAAGAAGCGCTGACGGTCGTGATGGAAGCGATCGAGGCGGCGGGCTACAAGCCGGGTGAAGAGATCGCCATCGCCCTCGACTGCGCGGCGAGCGAACTGTTTAGCAAGGGGAAGTACACCTTCAAGAAAAGCGGCGCCGGCACCAAGACCGCGGATGAAATCATCGAGATGTACGCGAAGTGGCTGCGCAAGTATCCGATCGTGTCTATCGAGGACGGCCTCGCCGAAAGCGATTGGGCAGGGTGGGGCCGCCTCACCGAGGCGCTCGGCGATCGGTGCCAGCTTGTGGGCGACGATCTCTTCGTGACGAACACAAAGTTTCTCGCGCGCGGCATTGAGGAGGATGTAGCCAACGCGATCCTCGTCAAGGTGAATCAGATTGGCACGCTCACCGAGACGCTCGAGACGATTGAGATGGCGGATCGGAACGGCTACCGCTCCATCATCTCGCATCGCTCTGGTGAGACCGAAGACACGTTCATCGCCGATCTCGCCGTCGCGACGAACGCTGGGCAGATCAAGACGGGTTCGGCGAGCCGCACGGATCGCGTGGCGAAGTACAATCAGTTGCTGCGTATCGAGCAGGAGTTGGGTGCGCACGCCGAGTACCCGGGTGGCGGCATTTACGGCATCGAGGGCTGATGGCCGCGAAGAAGCGCGCATCTGCGAGTGGGGGAGTGAGCGTGGGGCCGTCGGCCCCGCGTACTCCGGCATGGATTGCGGTCCGCGTTGGTAGTGCGGCTGCGGCTCTCGCGATTGTGGCGTTCGCGGTGCAGGGTGGGGAGTACGGAACAAGTGATCTACTCTCGCAGCGCGGGCAGCTCGCCACGCAGCGCGCCATCGTGGATTCATTGGAGCGGCGCATCGCCCTGCTCACGGCGTACAAGAAGGCCGTCGAGACGGATCCTATCGTGCAGGAGCGGATCGCGCGTGAGGAGTTCGGGATGGTGAAGCCGGGCGAGGTGTTGTATCGCTTCGCGGATCAGGCACCGCTGGAGCCGGATCGATGATGCGCCGCGCGCCGCTCCATCGTTGGCTGCTTGCTATCCTTGGGATTGCGGCGACGACGTTGAGTTGCGGACGCGAGATCACTGGGCCGGGCACGGGTGGCCCTCGGATGAGCCAGGCGCTCTCCTTCTCACCGCGACTCCCGCGGGCGGTGCTCGGATCGAATGGTGCGAGCCTTGTGGCGTATCAGTCGGTGCGACTGGTGTTCCAACGCGCGGGTGGTGCGACGGCGTTCGATCGTGTGTATGCATTTCCGTCGACGTCGGATTCTCTCGCGCTCTCGGTTGCGGTGCCGCTCAGTGACAACGCGACGACCCAAGGTGAGCAGTTCGACCTGACCCTGCGATTCCTTGCGGCGAATGGGATCGTGCTCTTCGAGGGGGGGCCGATTCCGATTTTTGCCCGGGCTGCGGGGGCGACTGGTCCACCGCCACAGCCGGTTGAAGTGCCGGTCACGTATGTCGGCCCGGGGGTTGCGGCCACGCGTGTGGTGATTGACGGTGCGTCCTCAGTCCAGTTAACGGGCACGCAAGCGTTGGCGCTCACCGCGCAGGCGTTCGACGCGATCGATCAACTCGTCACCGACGCGCAGATCTTTTTCTCGAGTTCAGACACGAGCCTTCTGCAGATGAGTGCCGTCGGCACTGGCGCGGCGCGCAATAAGCGTGGTTCGGCGTTCGTGATCGCGCGGCTTCCCACGGGCCAAGCCGACACATTGACGGTGACGGTGCAGCCGAACGCGACGACGCTCAGCGTGCTGAGCGGCAACGCGCAGACCGGCCCGGCTGGCGGCGCACTGTCGCAGGCAGTCACCGTGCGCGCTACCGGGGCCGATGGGTTCGGCGTCAGTGGTGTGAGCGTGAACTTCGCGACGGCGTCAGGGGGATCCGTCTCGAGCGCATCGGTGAACACCGG
>JAYTDH010000102.1:0-16434 GCA_043736095.1 Gemmatimonas sp. | reverse complement strand
GTCACGACCGTCAGCCGGTCGCGCGGGATCGTCACGCTGATGTTCTTGAGATTGTGTTCGCGCGCACCGCGCACGATCAGGGCGTCACCGGGCATAGTCAGGTAAGTTCGCTGGGGGCGGCCCTTTATGGAAGGTCGGCGGTGCGCTACTCGGACGATGCGGCAGCGCGCACGACGACGCTGCGCAATGCGCGGAACTTCCTCGGGACCTCCGCGGAACCTCCGCGGAACCTCCGCGGAACCTCCACGAAACCACCACGGGACCTCCACGGAATCTCGTCGGGACCTCGAAGGGAGCTCCGGCGGTTGATAGTTCCAGCGGCTAGATTGGACGTGCCGCTCCGCCTTCGTCCTCCCGCCTGTATCCGCCGTACCGGTGAAAGAACCCTCCTCCGCGCCCGATCCGCAGCAGCTCCCCCTCGGCATGCACGAGGGCGATCCCCTCGTTCCGGTCGAGGCGCTCGCGTTGGGTGGTGAACTCGCCATCGTGCCGCTTCGCGAGCCGCCGGTGTGTGGCGAGTGGTCGTACGACGATAGTGAGCTCGAGCAGACGCGCTTCGTCGCGCTCCGCATCGATGGAGTGCTGGCCCCGACGTCCAAGGCGACGCCCGTGATGCCGATTCGTGCCCTCGTGGACCCCCGAGCAATCGCCGCGCGCCAAGAGAGGCCCGCGCTTTCGGTGGCCGAGCACGCCCCCGCGCGCGCCGATGGTGCGTCGCGCCATCAGCGGCCGACTGTCGAAGCTCTGCGCCTCGCGTTCGAGCAATCGCCTGGCGATTCCACGCGCGCACTTACCTACGTGGCCGCGCTCGAACGATCGGGCGACTCCACGACCGCGCTCAAAGTGCTCGACAAAGCGAAGGACGCCGGTGTCGATCTGTTCGCCATCGAATGCGCGCGTGCCTCAGCGCTTGGCGTCTTGCTCAAATACGATGACGCCGCGAAGGCGATCAAAGCCGCAGCGAAGATTCGAAGCGACGATCCCGAGATCCAGATTCAGAGTGGAATCCTCGCGTGTCGTCGCGGACGCTGGAAGGATGCGATTGAACCGCTCCAGAAGGGTGTCGCCGCGGTACCGACGCACGCGCAGGCCTTCTATTACATCGGCGAAGCGTTGAATCAGACGGATCGTCTGGAGGAAGCGCGTGCCGCGTACGAACGCGCCGCTGAGCTCGAGCCAGAACACTGGCGCGCCATCAAGGGCGTCGGCATGGTGCTCGACCGACTTGGCCGCTCCACCGACGCGGCGGTCTGGTATCGCCGCGCGCGTGATGCACAGCGCTCATGACACACACGCCAACACATCGCCCACACCGCGGGCGCAATCGCGTGATCATCGCTGTCATCCTGCTGCTCGGATGGACGGGTGGGCTCGCGGCACTCGTGCGCCGCGAGTTCTTCCGTGAGAGCGCGGCGATCCTCGCTGAGGCGGCGATGCGACTTCCGCCGGGCGCCTCGTACTACATCGTCGAGCAGGATGGCCGGCAGATCGGATTCGCTTCTACCACGATCGATACGACTGGCACGACATTCGAAGTGGTGGATTACTTCATCGCCGATCTCCCTGTTGGCGGTCGTGAGTTCCGCGCGAGTGCCCGCAGTGTGATCACGCTCTCGCGCGCCCTCGCGTTGCGAAAGTTCGAAGTCCAGATCGAAGCCCCCGACGCGCCGATGTCGGTGAGCGGCGCTGTAGTGGGCGACACGGCAGTGCGCTTTGTGATGCGGATGCCGGGGCAACCCACCGACACGCAACGTCTGGCCGTGAAGGGGCCGATTCTTGTCCCGACGTTGATCCCCGCCGCCGCCGTGTTGGTGCAACCGCCACAGGTGGGCAAGACCATCGTGCTCGCGAGCTTCGATCCGCGCACGATGTCTCCTGCTGACGCGCGCATCCGCATCACGGCGGAATCGCTTTTCACCGTGATCGATAGCGCAATGTTTAATGCCGACTCGGCGCGGTATATCACCGCGCACAGCGACACCGTGCGCGCGTGGAAGCTGGAGCCGGCGGACGAGGGCGGTGGGTTCAGTGGGTGGGTGGATGCCAACGGCAGCGTCGTCGCGTCGACACAGCCCGGCGGCATCTCGTTGCGGCGCGTCGCCTACGAAATCGCGTTTGAGAACTGGCGTCGCTCACGCGCCGCCGCGAATACCTCGCGCGACAACACCAGCGGCACACTCGGCGATCTCCTCGAGGGCACGGCGATCTCGGCGGGCGAACTCCCGGGACGTCAGGCCCCGCGCGTGCTGAGTGTGCGCCTCTCCGGCGTGGCACTCGATGGATTCGACCTCCGCGGTGGTCGCCAAGCACTCGAAGGCGATCTGCTCACTGTCACGCGTGAGCCCGCGGCACTCCTTGGCGCCGACTACACGCTCGGCGGACGCATCCCCGGATTCCGGCAGCGCTTCGCCGCCGAACTCGATGCGGAGCCGCTGCTGCAAGTGAATGATCGCGAGATCGTCGCACTCGCCGTCCGCATCGCGGGCAACGAGCGCGACCCCGCAGTGGTGGCGCAGCGCATCAATCAGTGGGTCTTTGACTCGCTAGAGAAGAAGATCACTATCTCAATCCCCAGCGCGGTGCAGGTGTTGCGCACACGCAGTGGTGATTGCAACGAGCACACACAGCTCTTCGTCGCACTCGCACGCGCCGTCGGCATTCCGGCGCGCGTGAACACCGGGCTCGCGTACGTGAATGGCAAGTTCTACTACCACGCCTGGCCGGAAGTCCGCCTGCGTGATTGGGTGGCGGTTGATCCGACCTTCGGGCAGTTCCCCGCCGATGCCGCGCACCTGCGCTTCATCCGTGGCGGACTCGCACGACAGGGCGAACTGCTGCGCCTGGTCGGTTCCCTCAAGGTCGAGGTCCTGAACGTCCGATGATCGAAATCACGAATCTCACGAAGCGCTACGGCGACTTCACCGCGGTGAAGGGGATCGATATGATCGTCCCGCGCGGCGAACTCTTCGGCTTCCTTGGCCCCAACGGCGCCGGCAAGACGACTACGCTCCGTATGATGGCCGGCATCCTCAAGCCGACGAGCGGCAATATCAAAGTCGCCGGCGTGGATATGATCGCTGATCCCGTGACGGCGAAGTCGAAGCTCGGCTTTATCCCGGATCGCCCCTTCATCTATGAGAAGCTCACTGGCGCCGAGTTTCTGCGCTTTGTGGCGGGCCTGTACGACCAAGAGGGTCCCGAGGTCGAGCATCGTGCGCGTGAGCTCCTCGCACTGTTCGATCTCGAAGAGTGGGCCAACGAGTTGGTGGAGAGCTATTCGCACGGAATGCGCCAGAAACTCATCATCTCCAGCGCGTTCGTGCATCGCCCTGAGGTGATCGTCGTCGACGAGCCGATGGTCGGGCTCGACCCCAAGGCTGCGCGTATCCTCAAGGATCTTTTCCGCGAGTACACGCGTCGCGGACACACGATCATCTTCTCGACGCATACGTTGGAAGTAGCCGAGTCGCTCTGCGACCGATTGGCAATCATTGTGCAGGGCGAGATCAAGGCCTACGGCACGATGGACGACCTGCGCCGTCAGTTGCAAGGTGGAGAGCGGGGGCTCGAAGAACTCTTCTTGCGTCTCACCGGAGAGAACGCGGCGCGTGATCTCGTGGACGTCCTCGACGCGTGAGCCAGCCCTTGTCGCCCGACGTGCCACCTGCGTTGCCACCTGCCGTGACGCCAGGCGTCCTCTCGCCCCCGAGGCTCGGCGCATCGAGTGCGGGGGCGCCGCTTCCGGACCCGGCGCTCTTGCATCTGCTCCTCCCCAAGTGGCTCACGGCGCGCGCGCGTGCCGCGAGCGGAGAGAAGGGTCGCGGCGCACGCATCGCGATTCTCGGATTCGTTGGCGTGCTGTTCTGGGCCTTCATCTTCGGCGTGCTGTATCGCCTACTGACGTACTTCCGCGGCGTTGAGGAGATCGGCGCTCTGCTTGCTGGGAAGTTGCTCGGGCTGATGCTGCTCGGCTTCACATCGATTCTGCTGCTCTCGAACGTCATCACTGCACTCTCGAGCTTCTTCCTTGCGAAGGACCTTGATATGCTCGTGAGCGCGCCGGTGGATTGGCTTCAACTCTACGGCGCCAAGCTGCTCGAGACGATCATCGCCTCAAGTTGGATGGTCGCGATCGTCGCCATTCCAATGTTCTCGGCGTACGGCATCGCCTACAACGGCGGGATCTTCTTCCCGTTGCTCGCCATTGGTGCGATGCTCCCGATGTTCATCATTCCAGCGGTCGTGGGAAGCGCGCTCACGCTGATTCTGGTGAACATCTTCCCCGCCCGCCGCACGCGCGACATCCTGAGTGTGATTGCAGTGCTCGCGGCCGGCGGCATCGTGCTCCTCTTCCGGCTCGTGCGCCCGGAGCGACTCGCGCGTCCCGAGGGGTTTCGCTCGTTGATGGAGTTCATCACGGTGCTGCGCACACCAACCTCGCCGCTGTTGCCGAGTGAGTGGGTGGCGAAGACGACGATGGGATATCTCTCGGGGAATCCCGATTGGCTCTCCCTCTACATGTTGTGGTCTACCGCCGGCGCGGTACTGGTGCTCGGCGCGCTCCTGCATCGCTCGTTGTACCTCACGGGCTTCAGCAAGGCGCAGGAGAGCGCGCAGCGATGGGTGAAGCAGGGTGGATTCTTCGCCAAGCTCGGCCGCGTTGTGCTCAGGCCACTGGGAATCCTCCGTCGTGAGCTCGTGCTCAAAGAACTCCGCCTATTCTTCCGCGACACCACGCAGTGGTCGCAGTTGATCCTGCTCGGGGTGCTCGTGGTCGTGTACGTCTACAACATCAAGTTCCTCCCGCTGCGCGGTGAGGGGATCACCTTCTTTCTCGTGAATGTTGTTCCCTTTCTGAACTTGGTGCTCGCGGGCTTCGTGCTCGCGTCGATTGCGGCGCGCTTCATTTTCCCTGGCGTCTCACTCGAGGGGCGCACGCTCTGGTTGCTCCGATCGAGCCCCATGGCGGTGAAGGATCTTCTGTGGGCCAAGTTCTGGGTGGGGACACTCCCGCTGCTGATTCTCTCCATCGCCATCGTTGGCGTCACCGACTATCTGTTGCAGGTCAGCGATTTTATGTTCTATGTGAGCGTCGGAAGCATCGTGCTGATGACTTTCGCGCTCTCCGGCATGGCCATTGGCTTCGGCACACTCTTTCCGCAGTTCGAGACCGAGAACGCGGCGCAGATTCCTACGTCATTTGGCGGCCTTGTTTACATGATGGCCTCCGTCGCGCTGATTGGAAGCGTGATTGTTCTCGAGGCGCGCCCCGTGTATGGCTTCCTTGCCGCACGCGCCTTTGGCCAGCCAATTGAGCCGACTGAAATGGCGCTCGGCTTTGGCGCCGCCGCGCTGCTCTGCATCGTTGCCACGCTCGTTCCCATTCGTATTGCGATCCGCCGGCTGGAGGCCGTTGAGCGATGACACGTGTCGGACCTGCGCACGAGACGGACATTCTGCAGCTCCTCTCGCTCAACAATCGCTACTCCGCTGAGGGACTCACGCTCGCACGCACGCCCGAGTTCGCGGCGAACCATCTCAGCGACTATCGCGTCTTGCGCGACGCGCAGGGGGGCATCCTCGGCTGTGTGGCGCTCGATGAGTATTCGCCCTCGGTCGCCGAGGTGATCTCGCTCGCCGTCGATCAAGATGCGCATGGACTTGGTTATGGTCGCATGCTCATTCAGGCGGCGATCGATTTGTCCAAGGCGCGCGGCTACGATGAGTTGTTCGCGGTTTCGTACTCGGACGATCTCTTTCTGAGCTGCGGCTTCGATCGTGCGCCACTCGGCAAGTATCCCGAGAAGATTTCGCGCTACACCAAGCTCGATCAGACCGAAATCGAGGTGGGCGAGAAGCACTGCTTCGCGCGGAAGCTCACGAAGTAGCTTCAGCGACCTCGCTTCAGCGACCTCGCTTTCGCGACCTCGCTTACGACAGCGCGTTTACGGGATGTCGCTTACGGAATTCGGTGTCCCTGCGCGGCGGTCCAGAGCGCGTACCAGTCCTCGCGCTCCAGCACGATCTCGGCTGAGCGTGCCGCACTCTCAATGTGCGCGATCTTATTGGACCCGATGATTGGCATCGGTCGTGCGGGATGCGCGAGGAGCCACGCGAAGCACAGCTGGTCCACGGTCGCGTTCCCATACTTCGGCGCCATCGCTGTCGCCGCTTTTTGCACGCGGGCACCGGCCTCATCGTCAGGCCGCATCAGACGTCCCTGCCCCAGTGGCGACCAGGCCATGAGCGGCACGCCGAGCCGCTGACACTGATCGGCGGTGCCGTCGGTGATCGGATCCATTCGCAGGAGCGAGAACTCCACCTGATTCGTGACGAGGGGCTGCTCCATTCGTGCGTTGAGCGTTTCGAATTGGTGCACGTTGTAGTTCGATACTCCCGCGCTCAGAATCTTCCCTTCCCGCAGCAGGCGATTCAGTCCTTCCGCGGTGTCGTCTGCGGGCGTGAGCCAATCGGGGCGATGCACCAGCAGGAGATCGAGGTGATCTGTGCCGAGCATTCGTAGCGACTTCTCGGCGCTCTTCACTAGGCGCGCCGCTGAGGCGTTGTAGAACGCCGTCTTGCGTTCCGGGTGATGGGCATTGGGCACGTAAATCCCAGCCTTGGTCACGATCTCGATCTGCGTGCGGAATGCGGGGTCGAGCTTGAGCGCCGCGCCGATCACTTCTTCGACGTGATAGCCGCCGTAGATCTCCGCTGTGTCGATTGTCGTGATGCCGAGCTCGGCGCATCGCTTCAATCGATCGAGCAGGGGCTGCGGCTCGGCGCCGGCCGGGTCATCAAGCAGGCGCCAGGTACCGTAGACGAGGCGCGAGCAGTCGGGGCCTGAGGCGGAGAGGCGGACACGGGGAATCATCTATAGAAGGTAGCCTGCGGCGCGGCCGGAACCTCAACAGGATGCGTTGCCTGTCGAGGAGGTCGCCCGCGTGCTCGACGCGATGCCAGTGACACCCCAGTTGATGGCGTCGCTTCTCTATGGCGCCGGGCGACGCGTGGCCGAATGCTGAGCGTTGCGCGTGAAGGATCTAGACCTCGCGCGCCGTGAGTTGCCTATGCGGTCCGGCTAGGGCGGGCGCGATCGGCGCACAGCGTTGCCCGATGCGCTCGACTGCAAGTTTCCAACGCCAGAGCGGCCTGCTCCGCTGGCATCATGTCGACCCGAGCGTTCTTCAGCGTTCGGTGATGCGTTGGCAGTCGCGCTGCGTCAGGTGTTCCATCGAGACGGCGCGCTTCACGTACTGCCGGATGAGTTCATTCGCGTTCTCATTACTCCCGCGTTCCCAGGCGTGGTGCCACGTCGCAAAGTAGCAGACGGTGTCGACGACGGCCTCCTCATCAACGGGATGTTCACCGTGACCGCCCTGCCGGCCGCGCCGCGCTTGAGCAAGGTGCCCGGCATGCAGGTCAAGGCGGAGGCGACGAGCGCGCGATGGAGGCGTCGCATCCGGGGAACTGTAGCGAGGGGCTAGTACCTTCGTGCGATAGGACGGGAGGGGTCCGCACCGTAGGGTTTGCGTGTACGCCCGCCCGTACCGTGCTGTCCTCCGACGGGTCACGCTTGAGTGGAGCCGCACATGGTCGCGCGCGCGAAACGCAAGGCTCCGGCACGGAAGACGCGTGTGAGGAAGCCGCGCCGCCCCCTCGTGAAGATGCCGACGGGGATCGAAGGCTTCGACGAGATCACCACCGGTGGCCTGCCGCGCGGACGCACCACGCTGGTCTTGGGCGGACCTGGTCGACCCACATGGTCGCCGACGCAGCCACGCTGATGCCGCTGCCGAACGGCGTGGATCCGCTGCAACTGGCGATGATGACCGTCAACCCGCCGACGGCATTGCTCATGCTGAAGGAGTTCGTTGACCTGCAGCCGGGCGAGTGGGTGATCCAGAACGCGGCGAACTCCGGCGTCGGTGAAAACCTCGTCCAGCTCGCCAAGATGCGCGGCCTCAGGACCGTCAACATCGTCAGGCGCGATTCAGCCGTGGCCGCGTTGACTACCTTGGGCGGCGATGTGGTCCTCGTCGACGGTCCGGGCCTCGCCGAACGAGTCGCGGCGGCGACCGATCGCGCCAAGATCCGACTCGGCATCGGCGCGGTCGGCGGGAAGGCCACCGACAACATCGCCGGTTGCCTCGCCCAGAGCGGTGTGCTCGTGAACTATGGCATGATGAGCGGTGAACCGTGCGTGGTGTCCCCGGCGTCGTTCGTGTTCCGCGACGTCACCCTGCGCGGGTTTTGGCTGGCGCAGTGGTTCCGCAAGGCCACGCCGGCCCAGCAGATGGGCGTCTTCCGTGAAGTGGCCAAGCTGATTGCGACGGGACAACTGAAGACCCGCGTGCAGGCGACGTACGACGTGGGTCAGATCAAGGAAGCCGTCACCGCCGCGGCGGCGGGAGAGCGGAACGGCAAGATCCTGATCGTGCCCAAGGGCTGAGCCGCTCGAGGGGGCGGTGGATCTTGAGGGCCGAGGCGAAGCGACGCTGCAAGGCGGTGCCATCAGACTGTTTCTGGTCCGGACGATCCTCTTGCTGATCCGCTGGGGCGGAAGCAGCCGGGCGCAGCCGGGCGCAGCCGGGTCGCATCCGGAGCTGTGGGACCTGGGGCAGCACGGCGAACTGGTCAACGGCAACTCGGAGCGTTCGCACTGCGCGCAATGGTCGCGGACACCCGTGCAGCGACGCGCACCGGCGCCAATCTCGGCCTTAATTATGAATGCACGCTCGGTAGAACGACGCTTGCTGCCGACCGCCGCGGCGAAGGATGCAGTTGTGGGCGCCCGCGCTATTCTATAGGGACGTCCTGCGGCCCGCCCCAGAACTGCCTTTTGTGGAAGCGTCCGCAGCACAAGCCCACGTTCGCCAGACGGACCTAATGACCACTGCACAAACAATGTCCTAGCAGTATATTTCGCCCCGGAGGTACACGATGCGACCACTGGGGAGTCCGGAGGAGTTGGAGCGTCGACGCTATCGCGCGCTAGCGATGCTGGCCGCCGGCGACCAGCCGGTGGACGTCGCGCAACGACTGGGCGTGGATCGGCGGAGTGTGCGGCGCTGGAAGGCGGCGCACCGCGCCAACGGCGCAACGGGGGTCCGGGCCAAGCCGGCACCGGGGCGCCCCCCCAAGTTGACCGGCCGACAGCGCGAGCGCCTCGAGCGCCTCTTGCTCAAGGGCGCGGAAGCGGCCGGGTTCTCGACGCCGCTGTGGACCTGTCCGCGCATCGCCACGCTCATTGCCCGGCACTTCAAGGTGCGCTATCACGTGGATCATATCGGCCGGGTGCTGCATGCGTTGGGGTGGAGTCCGCCGCAGCCGGCGCGGCGGGCCATTGAGCGCGACGAAGCGGCGATTGCCCAGTGGGTGAAGGCGCGGTGGCCCGTGGTAAAAAAAACGCCGCGCGCCGCCGCGCCGCGTTGATCTTCATTGACGAGGCGGGCGTCCTGATCACCCCGCTCGTGCGTCGCACGTGGGCGCCGCGCGGCCAGACGCCCGTGTTGTATCAGCGCGGGCGGTCGCGCCAAAAGGTCTCCGTCATTGCGGCCTTGGTGATTCCGCCCAGCCGCGACCGCGTGCAGTGCTGTTTTCGCTTGGCCCCCGAGGCGAGCATCGATGCCCTCGGCGTTCGCGCCTTTCTCGGGCACCTGACGCGACTGATCCGGACGCCGCTCACTATCATCTAGGATCGCAGCAATACCCACCGCGCGAAAATCATCCAGCGCTGGCTCGTCGCCCATCCCCGCGTGCGAGTCGAGCTGCTGCCTCCGTATGCCCCCGAACTCAATCCGGTCGAGCTCGTCTGGGGCCACACGAAACGCAATCCGCTCGCGAACTACGCGCCACCAGACCTCGACGCCTTGGTCCAGGCGACCCGCCGCGGCACCCGCCGACTGGCCGGCAATCAGCCAGTGCTCCGCGCCCTGATCCGCCACTGTGGCCTTCCGTTACGCCTCACATAGGACGTTTCTTATGCAGGTGTCAATTAGTTGCGTCTGATGACCTGCCCTCCGGCATCGACGGGCTCGACGTCACTAACGGCCTGCGCCGCGTGCTCGGCAAGAAGCCGCTCTATCTGTCGCTGCTGCGCATGTTCATCGCCGGACAGCGATCCGCAACGGCGGACATCGCGAAGGCGCCAGCGAACGACGACTGGGACAACGCGGAGCGGATTGCCCACACGCTGAAGGGATCCTCCAGCAGCATCGGTGCCACCGTGGTGCAGCAACTGGCGCATGGCCTCGAGACCGCGATCAGGGAGCACGAGCCGCGCGCGGCGATCTATGAGAGTCTCGACGCGTTGCGACATCCGCTCGAATCGCTCATCGCGCAACTGGAACAGCAGCTGCCGCCGCGTTGAGCACGAAGAGCTGTTTCGACGCACCATCCGCAGCAAGATGCTGCCGAAGTAAATCTCTCAGATGCCATCGGCCTCCTCTTCCAAGCCGATGTGATAGCCCCGCACCGCATTCGCGAGGCGAGGCGACGTAGTGCTCCCCTGTCGGCAACAAGCGCGTAATCAACTTCAAGCGAGCGGCGGTAGCTTCACTCGTTGTCTACGGAACCCAGTGTAGCTCAGTTGGTCCGACTTACGGTCGCTCCGGGACTTTCCCATCCGCACCCAAGATCCCATCCAGCCGTAAGTGCGCGACGCTCGGCCCCGTCCCTCGCATCGTCACCAACGTCAGATGATCCAACGCCATCGGATCTGTAAGGTTCTGACTCCCGCCCGTCGTGCCAAGCGTGAAGTACTCACGCCCATTCCGCACCGTCCGCGCGAGCGAATGCAGATGCCCACTGAACACCGTGTAGGGTCGATCCGCCAGCGCCGTCTCGATTACCTCGAAGTCAATATCGATCTGACTGCGCCACACCGGCTTGTGAAAGAACAAGAAGGTCCAGCGCACATCGCGATGCTCGGCGAGCACGCGCTGCACATACGCGGCCTGTTCGGCGCCGATATCGCCAAATGAGCGTTCGGGCATCGTGTAGTAGGCGAGTCCTTCGGTGCTGGTCCTCCCTTCACTCTGCGCGCGCAGTGCTTCGTTGCGCGCCTCAAAGATCGCGCGCGCACGATTGGGGGAGAGATCCTCGGTGTCGAGAATCAGGAAGAGCACGTCTTTATAGATGAACGAGTAGTAAGTGGGGCCGTATCGACGCTGCCAGACGCTGCGCAGTGCGTCGCCTGTGAGGTCATGGTTCCCGCCGACACGAAAGAAGGGCGCGGGCATCGCACTCGCCTGGGCATCGAAGGCGTTCCACTCGCGCACAATCGCGGAGTCCACCGGAGTCGGACCATCGATCAAGTCGCCCACACTCAGCACGAGTTCCGGCCGGAGGATGGCGAGCTGCGCGGCGGCGACGCGAAACACTCCGGGACGCTCGCCTCCATTTAGGTCGGACACGACAGCGAAGGTGAACTGTCCCGCCGCGGTGTCGAAGCGGGTGTGCGTCCACGGCAGGGCGGGACCGGCGACGTCGTGGCGAAAGGGCGTGCGTGAGGCGCTCGTGCACGCGGTCGAGGCGGCGACGAGGGCGGCGGCCAAGATCAGCGCGGTGACGCGTGCGACGCGATGCAACGAGGGAAGGCGGCGAAGCATGGGATTGTGATGGAGTGGGTGTGAGTGCACGACTCGCTATCGCGTCCGCGAGAAGGACGCTTCCATCAGCACCCACAGGTTCGGATCTAACCGCACGTCGGTAGGTTCCGAAGGCGCGTCGATCGTGAACACATTGCTCCGTGAGTTCACTTGGACCCGATGCATTGTGGGCGTGGCCTGGCCGCGGGAGTGGACCGCGATTTCGATTGGGATCATGAACGCACTTCCATCGGTCTGTACTTGGTCAAGCGTGATGCGCAGCTGTTTGGCGCGGGCATCGTAGGTCCAACCGCCGGCAATCTTGAGCGTGCCTGGCCGCTCGAGCCACTGTGCGAAGAACCAGCCCAAGTCGCGACCAGACGCCTCCTCCATCGCCCGACGAAAGTCGGCCGTCGTTGCATTCGCGTTGAAGTGCCGCTGGTAGTACGTGCGGATGCCGCGCTGGAAGGCCTCTGTGCCAACGACCCCACGGAGCATGTGCAGCGTCCAGCTTCCCTTCTGGTAGGTGTGCGAGCTGGTGACGTCCTCCATCCGCTCGAGGTTCCGGTGGATGATTGTGTAGTCGGGATGCGTGGCGGCGAATGCCATCACAGTGCGCCGACTCGACTCAAGACCGCGCACAAACTCATCGCGGCCGTAGGCGTGCTCGATGTACAGCAGTGTAAAGTAGGTCGCGAAGCCTTCACTCAGCCAGACATCGTTCCAGTCGTACTCGGTGACCGCGTTACCAAACCACTGATGGGCGATCTCGTGGATAACGACGTTCCGCCAACGGACGCTGCCTGTCCCCGTCACCGAACTCTCGTGGTAGAGAATCGCCGATGCCGACTCCATCCCGCCGCTTACGCTGGTGGACTGGATGTTGGCGAGGCGCTCATAGGCGAAGGGCCCAACGAAGTCGCTATAGAAAGCGAGCACGCTCTTGGTTGGCGTCGCGAAGTCGGCGAATCCCGCATCGCGATCTTGTGGGTACACCCACGTCTCGATTGCCCTGCCCTCGAAGGTGTCCACCTGCTGCACCGCGAAGCGAGCGACACCGAGGACGTACAGCCAGGGCGCAATCGGTACCGAGTTCCGCCAGTGCGTGCGTCGACGATTGCCGGGCAGGTCGGTGACTTCGGCCCGCAATCCATTGGACACTACTTGGTAATGGTTCGGAGCGGTGACGATGAACTCGCTCGTCGCTTTGTCGTAGGGATGGTCGATGGTCGGTAGCCAGTGCCGAGCGCGGTTGGGCCAGTTGTCGCTGAAGAAAGTCCGATCACCGTGCCGGTTCCGGCCGATCGCGAGCCCAGAGGCCGGGGTACCCGCGTAGCGCACCACCAGCCGCGCACGCTGTTGGACGTCGGGCGCGACGGCGAGTGGCACGAGCAGGGCGTCGTGCTCGTGTGTGAACGGCACGGCGTTTCCGTTCAGCGTGACACCGGAGACCCGCATGCCCTTGCCGTCGAGCGCGGCGTCCGCGTTAATCAGATCGAGACGTACGGCCCGCACGCCTGACGCGACAAAGCGGAGGTCCATCGTGAGTTCGCCGTCAATTGCGTCCGTGCTGTCCGAGAGCTCAATCCGGAAGGCGTAGTTGAGCGCGTCGATGCTGGGATTCTTCGGGTAGGTGTCCCGCGCCGGCGATGGACTGACGAAGGCGAGCAGGAGCGCGAGGAGAGCAGCGCTCTGAGCGAGGAGGTAACTCATGGGCGGCGTGCTCCACCGACGCTCGGCGCGACAGGCGGTCGCGTCTGCACGAGCCCCTGTTCAGCGATGGTGCGCTGCACATCGACGATGCTTGTGGGAACGAACCCACTGAGATTCTCCACGCCGTCGGCCGTCACCAGCGCGACATCCTCGATGCGGATATAAAGCCGCTCCTCAGGAATCCAGATCATCGGATCGATCGTGAACACCATCCCCGCGCGGAGTGGCACGCCGCGCACGCGTCCCACATCGTGCACCGCCATCCCCACGGGATGCTGGAAGTGGCCACGGAAGACAAGGCCCTGTTGCACGGCGCGCTGATGCGCGGGCGAGGCGAAGGTCTTCCCCACGAGGTACTGCCGCATATCCGCAGCCGCGCGGTCGAGTACTTCATCGGCGGTGACGCCTGGCTTGACGTGCCGGAACAACGCATCGCGATACGCGACGATGAACTCGTAGAGCGCGGTCTGCGCGGCAGTAAAGGTCCCGTTCACTGGCCAGATGCGCGTGACATCGCTCGTGTAATAGCGGTAGTCGGGAGCGTAATCCATCAGGACGAGATCGCCGTCGCGCAATGCGTCGGACTTGCGGAAGTAGTGCCCCATGAAGGCGTTCGTCCCGCCGCCGATGATCGACGCATAGCCGTCGCCGCGCGCGCCGTTCAGGTAGAACACATACTTGGCGGCCGCATCGAGCTGGTACTCATACACACCAGCGCTCGTAGAGCGCATCGACTCCATGATGCCGAGCCCCGCCACCTGCGTAGCGCGGCGAATGAGTGCGATCTCTGCGGGACTCTTGATGAGACGCATCGTGTCGAGCGCCGGCGAGAGATCGCGGATTTCGAATTGCGGGTAACGCTCGTTGATGCGCTGCACGAAGTGTGCCTCGCGCGATACGCGGCCGTCCCACGGGTCGCTCGCCGCGCGCGCGTGCGCCGCGAGCAATTCATCGCGACTGTCGTTGCCGAGTTCGGCGGGGGCGAGTGGCGTGTAGAGTGCCATCGCCGGCGGACGGAGAAGATCGGCGCCGATAAGGTCCTGCGCGAGGCTCTCGAGTCCGCGTACGCGATCGACGCCGGTGAACTGCACCAGCAGGAGGCTGTCCTCGGCGGAGAGAATCTTCCCTTCGTTCCGTTCGCGCGCTTCGTCACGGCGAGGGAGGTAGAGCGTGGTACTGCGGCTGCGACCGTTGAGCAGGAGATAGGCGTGCGCCGACTCAACGCCGCTCAAGTAGTAGAAGTCATTGGACTGTCGGAACACGCTGAAGCCCGGCACGCCGCTGGCGCCCTGTACAACGGCGATTCCCTGCCGGCCAATCGCGTCGTACACCCGCGCGCGACGGGCTGCGAACTCTTCTCTGGAGAAGTCGGATTGGTATCCGGGCAACGTCTGCGCTTGGCCAAAGGAAGGCGCGAGCAAGAGTACGCACGCGGCGAGAGGGCGCGGCGAAAGGAATCGCATACGACACGGGGGTGAATGGTTCGCCGCGCGACTGGCGCACGCGGAGACTGCGCGGCGAATGTACGGCGCGCTTTGACGGCACGCCATGAACGCTTCGCCTCCGCCACGGCAGGAGCAGCCGCGCGTTCGCCTGCCGCCCCATAAACCGCCATATTTGGAGCGTGTCCACCCCACAGCTCCCCCCAATCCTCACCGAGCGCTACCGCATCCTCCGCCAGATCGGCCAGGGCGGAATGGCGACGGTCTACCTCGCTAAGGAGAGGCGATGCTCGCTGACTGCAGCATCGCCATCGCGGTGAAGGAGGCCGACGGCAATCGGCTCACGGAGACGGGTCTCTCGCTGGGCTCGCCGCAGTCCATGAGCTCGGAAATCCGCACGATGCGCCCGACGGTGTCGGAGACGGTGTTCGGCTGGCAGGATGTGCGCACGGATGCGTTTGTGTACCGCGTGGTGAAGCCCTGACCGCAGCGTCGTTGGGCGCCTTGCTGTTCCACCTCGCGGCGAATGTCGTGGTGGACGCTCCACTCGTCTCGTGCGATGTCCCGGCATTCGCCGAAGTCGTCCACGCCGCCGCACAACCCGAGCGCGACGCCCGTGCCTATTGGCTCGACCGCGCAACAATCCAGTGGCCCGCCGCCGGTGAGGGGCGCGTTGTACTGTACCGCTCCGCGAGCGCGGCATTGCGCGCCGAGCGTGGATCGCGAGTCGTCGGCGCAGACGAGTCCATAGAGCTGCATCGGGTTGATGCGCCGCTCGCACCCGCGATAGCGGAACGATTCAAGTTCATCGGCGCGGGTCCGCGCTTCGCACTCGCCGAAAGCGCCCGCGCGCGCGTGGACGCGCTACTGCAAGACCAACTGCTGATCGTCCGTGAAGACGCCGAGGGCCGCGTGCTCGACGCAACTGCGTTGCAGTTGCCGGGGGCACTCGACGATCGATTTGCTACAGCAGCCACCGCGACAGACCTCGGCCCAACGCTCCGCAGGCGGAGCGCGTCGGTCGCGCTCTGGGCCCCAACGGCGCGCGCTGTTTCGCTCTGTGTTTTTGCGAAAGGCAATGCCCGCGCAGAACGTGTGCTTCCGATGCAGCGCGAAAACTCAACCGGCATCTGGCGCGCTACCGCGACAGGCAATCGGCGCGGACGCGCCTATCTGTTTCTCGTTGACGTGTTCGTGCCAGGCGTCGGCATCGTCCGCAATCGGGTGACGGATCCCTACGCGACGGCGCTCACCGCCGATTCCAAGCGCAGCGTGTTCATCAGTCTCGACGACCCGCGTACGATGCCACGCGGCTGGCGCACCGCGGCGCGTCCGGCGGCGCTCACGTCGCCGACAGATCTTACGGTATACGAACTGCACATCCGCGACTTCTCGATACAGGACACGACCGTGCGTGCGGCGTGGCGCGGGAAGTATCTCGCCTTCGCCGAGCCGCGGAGTGCGGGGATGTCACACCTGCGCCTTCTCGCCGACGCGGGGATGACCGATGTGCATCTCCTTCCCGTGTTCGATTTCGCCTCGGTTCCCGAAGTAGGATGCGTGACACCGCAGATTCCCGCGGCCGCGCCGGACGCTGAACTGCAGCAAGCGGCGGCGAGCGCGGTGGCCGAGAGTGATTGCTTTAACTGGGGCTACGATCCGTTTCACTACAGCGTCCCCGAGGGGAG
>JAYTDH010000101.1:0-3915 GCA_043736095.1 Gemmatimonas sp. | reverse complement strand
TCACAGGTTGGTTCCTCAGGAGATCATTCAGATGCCGGCCGCGCCATTGCGCAGCCGAGTCAGGAGTTGCGTGCGTTCGAGCGTGCGATCGATCAATTGGCGTTCGTCCACGGCACCACCGGTGCGCTGGATCAACTGGACGAGTACCGTCTCAAGATCCTCGAACAGACGACGTCGGACGGGATCATTGCCGGCGGGGGAGTCGAGCAAGAGGCGTGTATTGGTGAGCATGTCGCGCGCCCAACGACCGGTGAGGGAATCCATCGCAGCGTCGGCCGGAGTGGCGGCGACTACGCTGACCAAGGCTTCGGCGCGCGAGAGGTGCTCGCGCGACATGATCTGCAGCGCGGCATCGCCGTCGGAGTTCGTGGCCGGGCGATTCGCCGCGATGCGCGTACCGCGCCGTCCTGTGGCGGGGACTGCGAGACCTGGCGCTGGGGGGCGGCGCACGACGGCATCAGCGATGGCATCAGCGATAGAGTCGGCGGCGCGGGTGGAGGACGTCGCGAGTGGAATCACGGGGGCAGTCGCCAACACGTTCTCGTTCGTGGCGCCGTCGCGATCGAGCGCGAAGCGACCGATCCCGACGCCGAGCAGCAGCGTGGCGGCCATCCCGATCCAGGGACCGTAGCGACGCTTCGGCGTGCGTCGTGCACGGATTGCGCTCCACATCTCGTCGCGCGGCACGGCGGCCGGCGGCGCGTTGTAGGCCTGCGCCTCACGCTTGAGGAACTCTTCGAACTGTTCGTCGCTCATGATGCCCACTCCCCGGCAAAGTCCGATAGCTGTTCGCGTAGCCGGGCCCGCGCCCGAGACAACTGCGCCTTCGATGTTCCCGATTGGATCCCCAGCGCCGCGCCAATCTCTTCGTGCGTGTAGCCCTCGACATCGTGCATCACGAACACCGTGCGGTAGCCATCAGGAAGTCCCTCAATCGCTCGGCGGAGACGGAGCTTGAGATCCGGCTCCGCTTCCCGCGTGGAGACCGTCACCTCAGGCAGTTCATCTCCGGTCAGCTCACGGCCGTGGATGCGCTGCACCTTTTTGAGCCCGTTGAGAATCACCGACGACGCGATGCTGTGTAGCCAGGTCGCGAGCGAACTGTCGCCCCGGAAGTCGGCGAGCTTGTTGAAGGCTCGGATGAACGTGTCCTGCGTGAAGTCGCGAGCGAGTGTCTCGTCGCCGGCCATCCGCCACGCGAGCCGATAGATGCGGTCGACATGCGCGTCGTAGAGCTGTCGCTCGGCGCGTGGGTCACCCCGCAGGACTTCGGCAATGAGTTGGGCGTCAGTCACGGGGTGGGGTCGGCGCGGTCCGGAGTTCGTGAACGCCCTAGAGACAACGGGGACGTCGAAAGGGTTGCGCGGGCGTGGCAACGAGATGAACGCGTCGAGCTTTCGCGCTCGGGAGAGCGCGGGTGGGCGCCCCGATTGGTGGGCGCCCGGGGTTAGAGCGCCTGCCCCTTGAGCGCCATCAGAAGCGCGCGCACCAGTGTCGGCGAGGCGGCCCTGGCGGGGCTGATTTCCAGCGTGCGGATCACCGTGTAGCGCTTCGTTAGCGGAAAGAACGGTGGGCGACGCGAGGCGCTCTGGCAGCGGTCCTGCGTGCCGGCGTAGCGGTATCCCGTGCGCGAGCTGGGCAAGAAGCTCGCCACGTGCAGCGGTCGAAAGTCACGCATGACCATCGCCCCCGTGATGGCAAAGCACCCGCCGGGCGATCTGGCAATCTCCGCCGTGTCGTTGAGCGGACACGGTAAGACGCTGTAACCGCTTGGGGATAGCGTCCCCGTGGTCAGCGAGTTGTCGGCGACACCCACGCTCCCCTGTAGGCTCATCAGATTGCCCTGCACGGTGAACTGCTTTTCGCCACCCAAGTGGTAGGTCGTGTTCGATCCGTGGGTCGCGTAGCGAACGCGCGTGATCGGACTGTTCGCCACAAGCACATCGGCGACAGCCACGAGCCCGAGTTGATCTCGACACGCCTCGACCGTGGGGTCGTTCGGATCGATGGAGTAGCGGAGGGCGTCCACAAGAACAACTCGTGCCGAGCCGAAGAGCGTCACATTGCCGGCGACCCGACCACTCACGAATGCGGTACCGGTGAGGCGCACCACCCCGCGAGACTTCGTATTCAGTGCGCTCTGCGTGGGCCAGAGGAATGACGCCTCGCTGGCTTGCCGCACCGTGGCCGAGATCGTCGCGGCTGTTCCCGCGAAGGTCCGCCAGGTGCCCAGTACGAAGCGCGTGCCGGCGCTGCACGGCCCGGACGTTGGTGGTGACGAGTTCGGATCGAACGGCGCGAACAAGCAGGTCTGCGTGCGAGGCGTAAAGGTCGTGTCCATTCCTCCATATCTCTGCGAGGCGCTACGACCCCACTCGAGCGAATCCGCGACCGTACCGGCGAGCGTGAATGCCGTAGTCGTGAAGCGCTCCGCAGGCATCAGAAACGGACTGCCGGCGGGGTAGCACCGCGCCGTGGGTAGGGTGAGGACGTCCCGCACCGACTGCGCGCGATAGCGTCTCATGGAGTTACGTGTGCCGTTCGTCGTCGCGGGGTACACGCCACCCAGCGCGATGCGATCGAGTACCCACTGGGATCGATGCGTCGACACCGGCATGAACTCCCACCGACTCGCCGTAGGAATCCAATACGCCGCACCACACTGATTCTGGATGATCGCGCTATGCCAGGCAAAGTTATCCGCCAGATGCGCTCCCAGCCGCGTGGTATCACCGATTGCCAGATCGAAGACCTTTAGGAACCCCTCGCCCTCCTCCACGGTCCCGTCGGCGTCGGCATCGAGCGCCACGAACTCAATTCGTGTCCCATTCGGCGCGGCGACCGCGGTGATCGCGAGCTTGGCCGAGTCGCCGAAGGCGATGGTACTCGGATACGTGGAATCCGTGGGGTATTGGATCCGCGAGACAGTCACCGTGTCGGTGCGATATGTCGCCGCGCCGTTGAATCCACTCACCGCGGTGACGGAATCCCTGTACACGGGGGCATTCGAGTTCCGCCACGTCTCGTTGGTGTGCACGAGACCATTCACCGTACCTGGGCCGAACGCCAACGCTCCAGAGAACCGGTCCGCGAGAATCGCGTAGCGCGAGAAGCTCTCGCGCCGCAGATCCATGCGCAGCACGAGCCGCACGCCATTCGCGTCATAGGTCTGCGCGATGAGGGTGACATACGGCAACTGGCGACCCGTCGTATCGCCTGTCACTGAGCCCCACACGTTCACCGCGGCGCCCGGGATCACCGCGCCGTCCGCGTCGCGCGCTTGGAAGCCTGACGCGAGTGACTTGAAGCCGGTATCGGGAATCACGAGCAGGGTGTCGCGCATCATCCGGTCGCGAACAATCTCGAGTGCGGACTCGGCCGAGAGTCGGTAGAGGCGCTCTTTGTCGTAGAACCGCGAGAGCAGTCCCGCACTCGACGACATGAAGATTGCGGCGACCGCGAGCGCCGCGACGGCAAGCGTCATCAGCAGCACGAGGATGAGCGCGGATCCGCGGCGGGCTCTCATGGCGTCACGGTGATTGCGGCGGTGACACCCGCCGATGCAACGCCGTTACAGGAGATGGCGCGCACCCGGTAGCTCAACGCGCCATTCCCGCGCGGGACGGCTGCGTCGTACCGGTAGGTGGCAGCGGCAATCGCTGGTACGGCACCAATCGTCGACCAGACGCCACTGACCTGGCGATCAATCGCGTAGCGGCGCACGGCGCCAGCGGCCACATCACCCGTCGACGCGGTCCACGCCAGTCGCACACTCCACTTGTTCGTGGAGTCCGTGCTCGTCGTTGTGGAGAACTGCCCAGTGGCGCTCAGCCCAGTCGCCGCGGCGGGCGTCGCGGCACACGCCGTCGACGCCACGCGCATCGGCTGCAGGTTCACGCGCCACTGCACGGTGCG
>JAYTDH010000100.1:0-4282 GCA_043736095.1 Gemmatimonas sp. | reverse complement strand
ATCTTCGGATGGCGCACCGGCCGGCTGCAGCGGAGCGGCGCGACGTTGCGCGAGATCGCCAGCGCCGCGCGCCAGTGGTACGACGTGGAGGTGCGCTGGCCCTCTGACCGGTCGCCGACTGACACGGCGAGCATCAACACGCCGCTGGCGAGCCGCGACAGTCTCGTGGTGGCGCTGGAGACTGCGCTGCGGGCACGCGCCGAGCAGGTTGGCGATCGTATCACGCTGAAGCGGGCGGTGGACGAACCGGTGACGCGTCGCCAACGATCCGCGCCGATCGCCCCATTCGCGCGTGCTCGGGCGATGCCTACTCCCCCCGCGCTGTCCATACCTCAGATCCCGCCGCAGTCCTGATGTGATTAGCCGCAACGCTCGATGATGGCGCGAAAGGACTAGCTCTCCGCTCACTCCTGCGGGCGATAACACTGCTTCGCGACCGCAGGTACTCTCCTGATGTAGCCTCCTGCGGCACATCTCTCGCGAAGGTCAGCGGTGTTGTATGCGGTTCGTGCGCCTCTTGCTGTTGCTCGCGTTCGTCACCGCCTGTGGCGACCGATCGATTGTGGCCCCCGAGGCCTACGGACGCCGTCCCTGTCGGCCATCGGCTGCGCTCGTCGCGATGGTCACGGTCGAGCCCTTTGCGCCGCGCGCGATGCGGAGCGCGTTGGTGCACGGCGCGAATGCGATGACGCTCACCGTCGCCGATGGTCCGCATCGACGGGATCTCCAGGATGCGATGCGGATTGCCGCGTCGGACATCAGCGCGGAACAGTTTGACAGCGCCTGTCGACTAGTGGAAATCGCCGATGGCGCGCTGAGCGCGCTCCCTGATTCCGCGGCGTCGTTTCCTAATCGTGTCGGCATCCGGTTGATTCTTGCACTCACGGCGCAGTCGCTGACGACTGTCATCCAGAAATGACGCGAGCGCTGCGTCGTGCGCTGTTTCTTCTCGGCTCTCTGGCGGCGCTGGCGTCACCAATCGACGCGCAGGTGTGTCGTGGTGTGGCATCGGAGTCTCCCGTCTGGTTCGCCATGCAGTATGGTCGCGCCGCCAAGCACGCGAGCGTGCACGGCGCAGATATCGCCTGGCAGCTGGATCAGGGGTTGCTGCTTTTTACTGATGCGAACGTCACGATGTATCCGCAGCCCGATCCTGCACGTGGGCGCGTGGCAGTGGGGATGGGCATCGAGGTCGGGGAGTTCCGCGGCGTGGGTGTGTGCACAACGTTCGGATTCGAGCGCGAGCGCATCGGGGACTTGCAGGTACAGCGGATTCCGACTGGTATCGCGCTGGGGTGGTCGAGGCCACTCGCTGGCGTCGCGCGTCGCATCGGATTCACGGTCGAGCCTTTCTATGTGCATGGGCACGAGCGGATCGAGCGCTTCGGCCACACGTCGAACTTCGTATCTGGCCGCGCCGGGATGATCTATCTCGCGCGCGGCTATCTCGTCGGATTGAAGTACGAGCACGCCTTCGATGCGGACGCGCGGTGGCATGCGACGGCGCGCGACGGATTCACTTTTAACTAAGACGCGCGCCGTAGGCGCGTCCCGAGCTCGAGGTATTCAATGAAGCAGCATCGGATGGTCTGGCGGGTCGTAGTCGCGATGGTCGGCGTGATGCTTGCCGCGGATATGGCCGCCGCGCAGGTGCCGGTGAACGTCGTGTACACCGCGTGTTATGCGCCGGCGAGCGGCACGGTGTATCGGATCGCCGAGGTTGGATTGCCGGCGAATTGTTTGGCCGCTGAGCACGTGCGGTTCAGTTGGAACTCGAGCGGCGCGCCGGGGGCGATTGGGCTAACGGGTGCGACCGGGCTGACGGGTGCGACGGGCCTTACGGGTACGACCGGCCTCACGGGTGCGACCGGCGCTGGTGGAGTAGCCGGCCCCATTGGACCAGCAGTCTCGCTTGGTGCGACGGGTGCGACAGGCTCGAATGGTGCAGACGGCGCAACGGGCTCTACGGGGGCCGCAGGGGCGGTTGGTGCTCCTGGTGCCGCTGGTGCCGCTGGTAACGCTGGTGCCGCTGGTGCCGCAGGTGCTGCGGGTGCTGCGGGTGCCGCAGGTGCTGCGGGTGCTGCAGGTGCCGCGGGTGCTGCGGGTCTTGATGGCGCAGTCGGCGCTACGGGAGCCGTCGGTGCGGTTGGCCCTGCTGGTGCCGTTGGTGCTGCTGGTGCCGTTGGTGCTGCTGGTGCCGTCGGTGCCGCCGGTGCCGTCGGTGCCGCCGGTGCGGTTGGTCCTGCTGGTGCCGTTGGTGCCGCGGGTGCCGCGGGTGCGGCCGGCGCCGCAGGTCTTGATGGCGCAATCGGCGCCACTGGAGCCGCTGGTCCCACTGGCCCCTCAGGAATCCTCGGCGTCCGCTCCGGCACCGTCACCGTCGCCGGCGCACCACTCACCTTCAGCGTGACCTTCACCACCCCGATGGCCGACGCGAACTACAGCGTCTCCCTCATCACGAACGGAATCACGGGCACTGCCGTCGTGACCTTCGGTTGCATGTGGCACATCGATAACCAAAGCACGGCCGGCTTCACCTTCAGCTGCCGCGACGCGACCGTCGGCGGCACGGCGTACGCCCTCGTTGACGCCTCCGTCATCGCCTACATCGCCATGCCGCATCAGTAACACGCTGCACCAGTTGATACAACGCGCCGCCGCGTAGAGCATCGCGGCGCGAGCGGTAGTCCCGATTCTCCAGACCGTCGTGCTCGAATCTAGAGCCGCACGTGACCGCGTCGTGACGCATTCGTCACGCACGCCGCAGATCATTCGCGGGCCCAGCGGGAAGTACATCCCTTCCACGCCGCGTGCCGTCTGCTCATATCCTCACTGGAGATCTCTCAATGAAGCGTTTGGTCGCTCTGTCCCTCTCCGCGGTCGCGCTCGCCGCGTGCTCCCCTGATGTTTCCCCGGTGGGGCCCACCGCCGCGCTCCGCACTGCGGCCGACGCGCCCTGGTCCGTCGGCATCGGCAACACCGTCATCGTGACGCACGGCTACGCGAGCGGCAAGGGCTCGTTTCGCGACGCGATCCTTCGCGCCAACGCCGACGCCAACATCCAACGCATCGAAATCAAGCCCGCGAATCTCACCGTGCGTCTCGACGAAAGCGTCGCGTACACTGGCGCGCAGGCACTGACTATCATCGGCAAGCGCTCGACGATCGACGCCTCGGCACTCGCGGGCTCGGCCCTCATCGCGAACGGCGGTGCCGATCTCACAATCGAAGACCTGACCATTCAGGACGCTGGCGGCGAAGGACTCGAAGTGCAGATCCCCACTACCGCCACTGGCACGATCACCGTGGTGCTTCGCCACGTCACGGCTCTCCGCAATGCCGGACACGGCGTGCTGATCAACGATCAAGAGCAGACCGACACCACCGATGGCGTGCAGCCGAACGGCAGTGGATCGGCCGCCGCTCTGGTCGTGCAGGTCGAGAACGTACGCTTCGCCGAGAACGGCTACAGCGTCTCTGATCGCGATGGACTCCGCATCAATGAAGGTGGCGCGGGCGATCTGACCTTCACTGCAATCAACGCGCGCTCCGAGGACAACGCGGCCGACGGCATCGAGCTCGACGAGCGAGGCAATGGCAGCATCTTCGTTGACGTCCGCGACACGCAGATTCTGCGCAACGGCAAGTTCGATCCCGAAGATCTCGACGACGGCTTCGACATCGACGAGTACGACGCCGGCAGCATCGTCGGCTCGATGGTTCGCACTTCAGCGAACGACAACTACGAGGAAGGCCTCGACTTCAATGAGAACAACGCAGGCGACCTGCGCGTGGACCTCTCGAACGTCGAAGCGAGCCGCAATCGGGAAGAAGGCATCGACTACGAAGAGGACGATGACTTCGCCGGCGGTGGTGATCTCGTCACCACGATGGTCGACATCATCGCCGACGGCAACGGGGCGGATGGCGGCGACGCGGGCCTCAAGATCCGCGAGAAGGGCGACGGCAACTTGGAAGCCGATGTCACGCGCGTGCGTACGTCGGCAAATGTGATCGGCGGCATCTCCATCCGCGAGGACGCCACGGGCTCACTGCGCTCGACGATCACGGCTGCCACAGCGCAGGGCAACACAGGCAACGGCATCGACTTCGACGAGAACTCCGCTGGGAACCTGACGGCGATGGTGCTCGAGTCGGCGTCCACCAACAATGGCCGCGTTGGCGTTCGCGCGGACGAGGCCAGCGATGGCGTCGGCTCCCTGACGCTCACCGCGGTGACGATTTCAGGCAACGTCAATGGAAACACGTCGGGGAACGTGAG
>JAYTDH010000099.1:0-2933 GCA_043736095.1 Gemmatimonas sp. | reverse complement strand
CGGCCATCGTAGCCGCCCATCGCTCTCTTGACGATGCTGCCGCCGAGCGCCGCGACGGCATCACCGCTCGCCGCAGCAGTGGTCACGGTCGCAAACGCGCCTAAGGGGAAGTTATTCGCTGCGAGCCACTGCTTCTGACGCGCTCGTTCTTGGATGATGAACACCGGCTCGACGCCCGGATGGAGCGGCGCGACCTTCGCGACCGCTTCTAGCGACGGGCGCGGAATCTGCTCAATCTCGAGCGTGACCACCGCGCAGCCACGGGCGAGTTCCGCGGCGGCATCGGCATCATCCCACGGCGCGGTGATTGTGGTCGTGGCAACGCCACGGGCAGGGCAATCCGTCTCCGGATCGAGCACGCGCACATCGTATCCCAGCGTGCGCGCGGCCATCGCGGTCATGCGCCCGAGTTGGCCACCGCCGAGGAAGCCGATAGTGGCGCCGGGTGGGACGGGGGAACTCGTGCTCACGGGAGCGTCTGTGCGCGGACGTCGGCGGCGCGACTCGCGCGCCAGGCGCGCAACTTCTCTCGCACTTCGGGGCGATGCGTCCCGACAATCTCGGCGGCGAGGATTGCCGCATTCGATGCGCCGGGCTTCCCGATCGCCAAGGTGCCCACCGGCACGCCAGCGGGCATTTGCACGATGCTGAGCAACGCGTCGAGTCCGTTCAGCGCGGTCGTGTTGACCGGCACGCCGAGCACCGGCACGAGCGTTTTCGAGGCGACCATTCCGGGGAGGTGCGCGGCACCGCCGGCCCCCGCGATGATGACCATGAGGCCACGAGATTCGGCCGATGCGGCGTACTCAAACATTTCATCAGGAGTGCGATGCGCGGAGACGATTTTCGCCTCAAACGGAATCCCGAAGTGCGTCAAGAGTTCGCAAGCAGGGGCCAGGGTCTCGTAGTCAGTCTTGGAGCCCATGATGACGCCGACAAGTGGAGAAGTCATCCGAGAAATATGCGCGCGGCACGTGGAGAACGCATCTGGCGCTCAGGCCTCGCCTCGCGTCATCGCGAGCAGAGTGCGCACCGTATTGAGATTCCGCCCAGTGCCGACATCCTGAAAGGGCACCTTGAGCTTGGACAAGCCCTGGCCGCTTGGGAAATGGATGAAGAGCTCGCGCCCGACAAGGGTGAGCTCTTCGTCGCCAGGGATCTTCCAGCCACTGATTGCGCCTTTGGGTGGCGCTTTCTCGAGGAACACCACAATCACGCGGTTGCCCTCGGCCTTCGGGTAGGGGTTCGCCTCTTCGATTGCCGCGAGTTCATCGGCGGAGCGAAGGAGCACTGCGGCGGGCTTTCCGACCATCTCGCTGACAAGCGTTTCAAGCATCGCCTTCACCTTCGCGGCGCTGAGCTTGCTCTCGCAGACCACGTTCCCCGAGGCGATGTAGGTGCGCACGTTGGCGAGGCCGAGCGCTGTGCAGCGCTCGCGGAGTTTGGCCATCGGGAGCTTGCCAGTGCCGCCGACGTTCACGGCGCGGAGGAGAGCGATGTGGGTGGGCACGATTGTATGCTATCGTGCGCGACCGCCAAGCGCGATTACCGGCCGCCGCGCACCTTCGACATCCCACCGTCAATGGCGATCACCTGCCCGGTTACCCAATCGCTCGCGGGATCCAGGAGCCAGCGTGCTGCGGGCACCAGATCCTCCGCTGTGCCGATGCGCCCCGCCGGATGCATCGCCACCGAGACCTCGAGCGACTTCGGATTCCCGGTGATGCGCGCGGCGAGCGGTGTATCGACGAGCCCGGGCGCGATTGCATTTACGCGCAGATGCCGCGCGGCGTACGTCGCGGCTGCGCTACGGACGAGTCCCCCCACCGCGCCCTTCGCGGCGGCGATTGCTTCGTGGTTGGGGAGGCCGACCTCGGAAGCAGAACTCGCAAAGAGCAGCACGCTACCGCGACTCGTCATGACTTTGCCGGCGGCGCGAACGGCGGCAAAGGCCGTCTGCACGTTGAGCCGCAGCGTGTCGGCGAGCTCTTGCTCGCTGGTCATATGCGCGGGCTTGAGGAGAATCGAGCCGACCGCGTTGACGATTCCGGCCACGCGGTCGTGCTGCGCAGCTGCGTGCACAACGAGTGCTTCGACGGCGGCGAAGTCCGAGGCCTCAACGACGTGCGCGGAGGCGCCGAGTGCGTCGGCGAGGGGCTGCAGGCGGTCGAGCGTACGCCCCGCAAGGACGAGGTGGGCGCCGTCGGCGGCGAGGGAGCGGGCAATGGCGCTGCCGATGCCGCCGGCCGCGCCGAGGATCACGAAGGCGCCGGAGGCCGAGAGATCACGAGTGGTCATGCGAAGCGAACGGCGGGGCGGGGGGCACTGTTCCGCGATTCGCCCAACGAAAACGCCCACCGCACGCTAAGTGCAATGGGCGCTTCACTCTACCATTCTGAACCAAGGCTCCGGCGACAGGACTCGAACCTGTGACCCGGTGATTAACAGTCACCTGCTCTACCAACTGAGCTACGCCGGAATGAGCCTAGAAGTATAATCGAGCGGTCGCCGCCCATTCAAGAGCAATTGTCGGCACCTTTCTCCGGATTCTCGGCAGGAACCCCACCCGCCGCTCCCCCGTAGTCCCCCCATGCAGAACTCCCTGCTCGTCGGCGTCGAAGCCCTCCGCGCCAATCCCCTCCGCACCGTCCTCTCTACGCTCGGCGTGGTGATGGGGGTCGGCGCGATGGTCTCTGTCCTCGCGCTCGGCGACGGGGTCGAGAAGTACGCTCGGGAGCGGCTCGTCTCGCGCGATCTGATGTCCATCGCCGTGAGTCCGACAACGTCGATGCGGATTGACGGGCAGTTCGTGCGTAAGGACGAATACGTTCGCTTGGGCGCGAAGGATGCGGCAGAGCTGTTGCAGGAGGTCCCCGAACTCGAGCGCGTCGCGATGTCGGCGCAGGGACCGGTGCTGGTGTTCGTCGGCGAGA
>JAYTDH010000098.1:0-3795 GCA_043736095.1 Gemmatimonas sp. | reverse complement strand
ACGGTGCGGCTCAACGGCGAACTGATCGCGCTCGAACTGCCTCCGCTCAAGCCAGAGGACCTGCGGTCGATCGGCGAGCAGATCATCCCGCCCAAGCAGCGTAAAGAATTCGAAGAAACTAAGGACGCAGACTTCGCAATCGGCGTTCCCGGGATCGGCCGCTTTCGCGTCAACGTCTATCAGCAGCGTGGCTCGCTCGCGTATGCCTTCCGCGCGATTGCCTTCCAAGCGATGACGATGGAGGAACTCAATCTCCCTCCGATTCTCAAGGAGATTGCGCTCAAGCCGCGCGGCCTTGTGCTCGTCACCGGCATCACCGGCTCGGGCAAGTCCACCGCGCTCGCCACGATGATGCACTACGTCAATGAGCAGCGGCACGCGAACATCATCACGATTGAGGATCCGATCGAATTCCTCCATCGCGATATCAACTGCCATATCAATCAGCGTGAGGTCGGCACCGATACCGCCAACTTCTCCCAGGCGTTGCGTCGCGTGCTCCGTCAGGACCCCGATATCATCATGATCGGTGAAATCCGCGACCAAGAGACGCTGGAAATCGCGCTCAAGGCCGCCGACACTGGGCACATGGTTTTCTCGACACTCCACACGATGGACGCGTCGCAGACGATCAATCGCGTGCTCTCGTTCTATCCGCCCAACGAGCAGGCGGATATTCGCTTCCAGCTCTCGACCGCGTTGCAGGCCGTCGTCTCACTCCGTCTCGTGCCACGCTCCGATCGCCCCGGCCGTATCCCCGCCTGCGAGATTCTCGTGAACACCGCCGCCGTCGCCGACAACATCCGCGACGCCAACAAGGCCCTCAGTATCCCCGATCTTATCAAAGAAGGGACGATCCAGTATGGGATGCAGTCCTTCGACCAGTCGCTGATGAACTGGTACAACAAGGGCGTCATCTCGTACGAGGCCGCGCTCTTCGCCTCCACGAGCCCGAGCGAGTTCGCCCTCAAGGTGCAGGGCGTCGCCGGCACCTCCGATGGCGGATGGAACTCGCTTTCCCAGGACGCCTCTTAAGTGTTCAAACGTGTATTGATTGCCAACCGGGGGGAGATTGCCCTCCGGATCATCCGCGCCTGTCGGGAACTCGGGATCGAGACCGTCGCCGTCTACTCCGAGGCCGACCGCGAATCGTTGCACGTGCGCTTCGCCGATGACGATGTCTGCATCGGCCCCGCACCAGCGCGCGAATCGTATCTCCGTATCCCACGCCTGATTGCCGCCGCCGAAATCACCGGCGCCGATGCGATTCACCCGGGCTACGGATTCCTCGCGGAGAACGCCGAGTTCGCCGAGACCTGTGCAGCGAGCGGAATCACGTTCATCGGGCCGACGCCCCATCAGATCCGCACGATGGGCGACAAGTCCGCCGCGCGCGCGGCGATGACCGCCAACGGTGTCCCCGTCGTCCCCGGCACTCCGGGGCCCGTCGAGGACGTGGACGAAGCACTCGCCTACGCCGAGAAGATGGGATTCCCCGTCATCATCAAGGCCTCGGCCGGCGGTGGCGGCAAGGGCATGCGTGTGGCGCGCGACAGCGATGACTTCGCGCGCTCCTTCCAACTCGCGCGTTCCGAAGCGCTCTCGGCGTTCGGCAATGGCTCGGTGTACGTCGAGAAGTACCTCGACCGCTCACGTCACGTCGAGTTCCAGATTCTCGGCGACACGCATGGCAATGTTATTCATCTCGGCGAGCGCGACTGCTCCGTGCAGCGCCGTCACCAGAAGTTGGTGGAAGAAGCGCCCTGCCCAGTGATGACCCCTGAGCTGCGTAAGCGGATGGGCGACGCGGCGGTGATGGGCGCGAAGGCGATCGACTACGTCGGTGCGGGCACAATGGAGATGCTCCTCGACGCAGACGGCTCGTTCTACTTCATGGAGATGAACACGCGCATTCAGGTGGAGCATCCGGTCACGGAGATGCTCACCGGCGTGGATCTCGTGAAGGAACAGATTCGCGTGGCGGCGGGGTTGCCGATGAGCATCACGCAGACGCCAGAACTGCGCGGGCATGTGATTGAGTGCCGCGTGAATGCGGAAGACCCCAAGCGCAACTTCCAGCCGAGCCCGGGTAAGGTGGAGACGTTCCACATGCCGGGCGGCAATGGCGTGCGCGTCGATACGCATGTGTACGCGGGCTACATCGTACCGCCGTTCTACGACTCAATGATCGCCAAGCTCATTGTGCACGGCGTCGATCGTCCCGAGGCGCTCGCCAAGATGCGACTCGCGCTCGACACCTTCATTGTCGAAGGCGTCACCACGACCATCCCCTTCCTCGGCACGCTGATGAACCACCCCAAGTTCATCGCGGGGGACGTGCACACGAAGTTCCTCGAGCAAGAAGGGGCGGACTTGTTCAATTGATCGTCCTGCCGCGTTGGCAACTCGGCGCGCCCGCGGATATCCGCGGGCGCGTTGTTGTTGTAATCGATGTGCTGCGGTGGTCGACGACTGTGCTGACGGCGCTCACCAATGGCGCGTCGCGCGTCGAAGCCTTCGCGACACCGGAGGAGGCGATGGCGCGCGCCGAGGCGCTTAGCCGCGCGAATGTTGTGCTCGGCGGTGAGCGCGAGAGTGTGGCGCTGCCAGGGTTCGATGTCGGCAACTCGCCGCACGAATACTCGGCGGCGCGCGTCGCGGGGAAGATTGTCGTCACGACCACCACCAATGGCACGCAGGCATTGCTCGCCGCGCGCGAGGCGCGCGTGCTGCTGATTGGCGCCTTTGTGAATTTGCCGGCGCTCGCCAAGCGTCTGATCGCGGCGAATCGGGCACGGGAGGGCATTACGCTCCTCTGCGCCGGGCAGGAGGGCAAGGAGTCGCTCGAGGACACCGCCTGCGCCGGCGCGATCGTCGCGGCGGTGCGTGGCGAGGGCCTCTCCACCCCGCTCGGCGTCGGCGCGGCCGCCGCGCTCGACAAGTGGACTCGTGGCGGCGCCGACGCGCGGATGGCCCTCGCGCGGGCGCCGCACGCCAAGACCCTCGTGGCGGCGGGATTCGGGGATGACCTCGCGGTGGCTTCGCGCGTCGGAAGCGTGACGGGGATCGGCGTCGTCGGCGCCGAGGGCGCTATCACATTCGGCTAGTCTGACTTGACCCCCGCGTCGCTGCACCGAACATTGCATGGGTCGGCCACGCGCTTACTCCCGAGACTCGTATGTCGAATCCAACGTTTACCACTCCGGGTACCGAACCCCTTATCGACCGGCTTCGCCGTGCGGTGATTGGTCGGTACGATGTGTACGCCGAGTTGGGGCAGGGCGGGATGGCGAGTGTGTACCTCGCGCTCGATCTCGCCTTAGATCGCAAGGTCGCGATCAAGGTGATGTCGCCGGCGCTGGCGAACTCGCCCGACAATGTCGAGCGCTTCAAGCGCGAGGCCAAGGTCGCCGCCGCGCTGAATCATCCGCACATCATCGGCGTGTATGCCGTAGGCGACGATCCCGAACTCGCCTACTTCGTGATGAAGTACATCGAGGGACGCGGGCTCGATTCGGTTGTGCGCGACGAAGGGCCGCAGAGCGTCCCCTTTGTGCAGAGCGTCATTGCGTCAGCGGGCAAGGCGTTGCACTACGCCAACACGCGCGGCGTTGTGCATCGCGACGTGAAGCCCGCGAACTTTATGATCGATCAAGATGGCTGGCTCGTCGTCACCGACTTCGGCATCGCCAAGCAGGGTGACTTGAAGGGGCTCACCGTCACGGGCTCGATTGTTGGTACGCCGTACTACATGTCGCCCGAGCAGTTCTCCGGGAAGCCAATCACCGGCGCGGC
>JAYTDH010000097.1:0-3973 GCA_043736095.1 Gemmatimonas sp. | reverse complement strand
TCGTGAATCGATGTTGAGCGGACTCGCTGACGTTCGCGCCAAGCTCGGGCAACCTGGCGCATCATTGCGTGTGGCGGAAATGGCCGCAGGGATGTTGCGATGAGCAGAGTGCGAACGCCGCCAGAAATGGGCGAACGCGCGAAGCGGCAGGCGCGGAAGATGAAGTGGTCGAACCGTGTGGGCAGGCCGCTGTTCACGCTGCTCGGATCGACGTGGCGGGTCGAGGAAGTGAACGCCGAACCATGGCGTGCACTGACGGCGGAGGGGAAGCCGTTCATCCTCTCCATGTGGCACGGGAACCTGATGGCGGCGGTGTGGGCGAATCGGTTCCGCAACATGGCTGCGCTCGCGAGCACGCATGGTGATGCGGAGATCATCTCGCGAATGATGTCGCAGTGGGGCTACCACATGGTGCGGGGATCAAGCTCTGAGGGTGGCAAGCGGGCACTGGCGGATATGATCGATGCGATTCGCGGCGGATACGCTTTTGCCATCACACCAGATGGTCCGCGAGGACCCGCAGGGGTCCCAAAGCCCGGTGTGCTGGTGGCCTCGGTGCGGAGTGGCGCGCCGATTGTTGGACTGCGCACCGAGGTGTCGGCGAAGTGGCGACTCAAGAGCTGGGACCGCTTCGAACTCCCGAAGCCCTTTGCGAAGGTACGTCTCATTTACGCCGACCCGTGGCTCCCAACGTCGACGTCGGACGATGCCACCGCGGAGCTGGTGCGGCGAATGGGCCCCGCGCACGCGACGCTCATGCCGCCGCACAAGTGAGTACCGGTGAGCAGAAGGTCGTTTTCAAGAGCCCCACGAGCGATGACGCGACGGGCCGCGCGATCGAACGCATCTGGGCCGCTGATGGACCAGCGGCGTGGGCGCTCACCCCGCTCTCATGGCTCTTCGGACTTGGCACTGCCACGCGCAATCTGCTTTTCGATCTGGGTCTTCTGCATTCGCACGCGCTCGGACTGCCGGCGATTAGCGTGGGGAATCTGAGTGTCGGCGGCACAGGAAAGACGCCCGTCTCCGCCTGGATCGCGGGCGAGCTCGTGAAGCTCGGGGCGCGACCGGCAATCCTCCTGCGTGGCTATGGCGAGGACGAGTCGCTCGTGCATGCGCAGCTCAATCCGGGTGTGCCCGTCATCGCGAATCCAGATCGGGTCGCGGGGGCCTCCGAGGCCATCCGGCAGGGTGCCACGGTGCTGGTGCTCGATGATGCGTTCCAACACCGACGCGCGCGACGCATCGTGGATCTCGTGCTCATTGCGGCGGAACAGCGGGAGGCGCATCGCTTGCTCCCGGCGGGACCGCTGCGCGAGAGCCGTGGCGCGTTGCGCCGCGCGCACCTCGTGGTGATTACGCGGAAGTCGGCATCGCTCGCCGACGCGGACGTCGCCGCGGCCGCGTGGAGCGGATTTGCCGGAGCGCCTAGGACGGCCGTGATCGCCCTCCGACCCCGCGAACTGGTGCCTGCCGGCGCCGGAAACGGGCCTCGGACTCCAATCCCACTCGGTGACCTGACAGGGAAACGTGTGCTGGCCATCTCGGCGATTGGCGCCCCCGCGGCATTTGAGGACCAGCTGGTCTCGTACGGTGCCGTCCTAGAATCGGCTGCGTTTCCTGACCACCACCGGTTCTCCCCCGCTGACGTGGCGGCGCTCGCCCTCCGCGCGCAGGGGACGGACCTCGCTGTCTGCACGCTCAAGGACGCGGTCAAGCTCGGCCCCCTTTGGCCTCGCCAAGCCGCCGGCCTGTGGTATCTTTCACAGAGTGTCGAGGTCGAACGCGGTGCAGCGCTGCTCCACGAAGTGCTGTTGCGGCTCCTCCCCGCAGGACACGTTGAACAGGTTGAACACGAGTAGGACCGGATTCCTCTTTTGCCGGTCAGTGACCGGTGTTGTCCCCCGAATACAATGGCCGATCTCCGCCTCCCAACCGATACGATCGTCCGGCCCGACAAGGACCGGTTCCTCTCCCAGGGCAAGCCCGCAGGGAGCCACACCAACGAAGAGAATCCGTTCGAGGCGATGATGTCGCGCTTCGATCGTGCGGCGCAGCTCCTCGATCTCGAGCCGGGGATCTACAAGGTCCTGCGCTCCCCCGAGAAGGAGATTACCGTCTCCATTCCGGTGCTGATGGACAATGGCGAAGTGGAGGTCTTCACGGGAATCCGCGTCCTGCACAACACCTCGCGTGGGCCGGCCAAGGGCGGCATCCGCTTCGACATGAACGTCCACCTCGATGAGGTAAAAGCCCTCGCGGCCTGGATGACGTGGAAGTGCGCCGTGGTGAATATCCCGTTTGGCGGCGCGAAGGGCGGTGTGATTTGCGATCCGCTCAACATGTCAGTCGGTGAACTCGAGCGCGTCACGCGGCGGTACACCTCGGCGATCATCCAAACGCTCGGTCCTGACTCTGACGTGCCCGCGCCGGACGTCAACACGAATGAGCGCGTGATGGCGTGGTTGATGGACACCTACTCCATGCATGTGGGGCACACGGTGAACGCCGTCACCACGGGGAAGCCGGTGGAGATGGGCGGCTCACTCGGTCGTCGTGAAGCCACTGGTCGCGGTGTGATGTTCACCGCGACCCAGGCGCTCGAGCATCTGAAGATGGAGGTGAAGGGTGCGACAGTCGCCGTACAGGGCTTTGGGAACGTCGGATCGATTGGTGCCCAGTTGATGCAGCAGGTCGGGTGTAAGGTCATCGCCGTCAGCGATCGCACCGGCGGCTGGCATAACTCGAAGGGGATCGATATCGACGATGCGATTGCCCATGTGAAGAAGCACAAGACGCTCGAGGGGTACGGCAAGGGCGAGGCGATTACCAACGAGCAGCTGCTGGAGCTCGAAGTGGACGTGCTCATCCCGGCGGCGATGGAAAATGTCATCACGACCAAGAACGCCAAGAATGTGAAAGCGAAGATTGTGTGCGAAGGCGCGAATGGCCCGACGACCGCCGCCGCCGACGCGATTCTCGATGACAAGGGAATCTTCGTGATTCCGGATATTCTGGCGAATGCCGGCGGGGTGACGGTCAGCTACTTCGAGTGGGTGCAGAACCGTGGCGGCTATTACTGGGATGAGCAGACGGTGAACGAACGCCTCAAGAACATCATGGTGAACAGTTTCCGTGACGTGCTTAAGCTCTCGCAGCAGCACAAGGTGAACATGCGCACGGCGGCGTATATGGTGGCCATCAGTCGTGTCGCCACCGTGCACCGCCTGCGCGGAATCTATGCCTGAGACAGTAGCCCCAGCCGTGCTGGGGCGTCGGTGAAGGTCATTGTGGCCGCCGTGGGAAAGCCGCGTGACGCGGCGCTCGCGGCGGCCATTCGTGAGTACGAACAGCGGGCCGCGCACTATTGGCCGCTGGAGACCGTTGAGGTGAAGGAAGAACCAGCGCGGGGCGGCATCACTCCCGCGTTGGTGATGCAACGCGAGGGCGAGCGCGTGTCGGCGAAGTTGCCGAAAAGCGCACTCCTTGTGCTCTGCGATCCCCGGGGAGAGCAGTACGACTCCGCGAGATTCGCCGAGTGGCTACAGCAGGTCCGCGAGCGAGCGCAGGATGTGGTGTTCGTGATCGGGGGGGCGTTCGGAATCGGTGAGGAACTACGTCAGGGCCCGCACCGCCGACTCACCCTCGCGCCGTGGACACTGCCGCATGAATTGGCGCGCCTCGTGCTCGCCGAACAACTCTATCGCGCCGGAACGCTCCTGCGCGGCGAACCCTATCACAAGTAGTGGCCGCGTGACCTCTCGTTCCTCTCGATGCCGTCCCCCGCAGGGCGCTCCGCTGTGAGCGCGCCGCGCATCGTCACGGAGACGCTTGGCGGATCGCCGCTCGCGCGCGCCGCGCAGGACGGACAGGCGCCAGCCGAGTGGTATCCGGCACGGCCGGTAGGCGCCGCCGCGTGGAAAGCGCACGCCGAGCAGGTGCGGAGTGAGTTCTCTGGGAGCCGTTGGCTCAA
>JAYTDH010000096.1:0-1515 GCA_043736095.1 Gemmatimonas sp. | reverse complement strand
CCGCGCGTCTTGGTGGCGTGCGTGCCCTGGCGCATGTTGGCGAGTTGCGCCTTCACGGCCTGATGCATCACCGGCATGTTCACGGTACCATCGAAGGTGGCCGCGGGCAGGGCCACCCGCTCACGCGGGGTGCCGAGCGCCGTGTAGGCCGCTGCTTCGTAGTTCTTGGTCTCAGACATCGGTTATCCCTGCTTGCGGACGAGGACGATCCCGTTGGTCGGGCCGGCGACGGAGCCGCGGATATAGATCAGATTGCGCTCGGCATCGATCTTCTCGACGCGAAGGTTGCCCTGCGTGTGACGCTCGTCGCCGTAATGGCCCGGCATCTTCTTGCCCTTGATGACGCGCGACGGGTCGGTGCCCGGTCCGATGGAACCCGGACGGCGGTGCTTCGTGTTGCCGTGCGTGTTCGGACCACCACCAAAGCCCCAACGCTTCACCACGCCCTGGAAGCCGCGACCCTTCGTGGTCCCGGTCACCTTGACCATCTCACCTGGAGTGAAGATGTCGACCTTGATCACGTCGCCGACGTTGTACGTCGGAATCTGCGGGTCCTTCCCCGGCGCATCGTCCAGACGGAACGAACGCAGCACGGCCGGCGGCGTCTCGAGGCCCGCCTTCTTGGCGTGCCCGACTTCCGCCTTGGTCGCGCGACGCCCCTTCGGTGTGCGCTCGCCCTTCTTATTCTCACGGGCCAGGCGCTTTGCGCCGTAGCCGAGTTCGACGGAAGCGAAGCCAGCCTGCGCCGGCGTGACGACCTTCGTCACCGGATTCGGTGTGGCCTCCACTACCGTGCAGGGAATCTGCATCCCCGCTGCGTCGAAGATCTGGGTCATGCCCAGTTTCTTCCCAATGATACCGATCATAGCTCTCTCACTCAGTTAGTCGCGGCCCGGGCGCACCGATGTGTGCGGTCCGTTATGGCCGGAGGACTTTCAGTTGGAAGCTTTGAGGAAAGTTGTAAGTAGTTCAGCAGTTGCCCTTACTCACACCCTACCGCTCACAGCTTCCAGCTGCCCTTATTCAACCTTGATTTCGACATCCACACCGGCCGGGAGATCGAGCTTCGTCAGCGCGTCCACCGTGACAGCCTTGGAGTCGAGGATGTCGATCACCCGCTTGTGCGTCTTCAACTCGAACTGCTCTCGCGACTTCTTGTCCACGTGCGGCGACCGGAGAACCGTCCACCGCTGCGTCTTCGTGGGCAGCGGGATCGGGCCGGAGACCACTGCCCCCGTCTTCTCCGCCGTGCGCACGATGTCCGCCGAGGCCTGGTCGATCACCGCGTGATCGAATGCCTTGAGTCGGATGCGAATTCGTCCAGCCATTGCGTCTCCACTGGGCCGGACCGCCGGAAGGCGGCCCGCCCCGTTCGTTGTTAGGCGAGGATCTTGGTCACGACACCCGCGCCGACCGTGCGGCCACCCTCACGGATGGCGAAGCGCAGCTGCGCTTCCATCGCGATCGGGATGATCAGTTCGATCGTCATGGCGATGTTGTCGCCCGGCATCACCA
>JAYTDH010000095.1:0-1524 GCA_043736095.1 Gemmatimonas sp. | reverse complement strand
CGATCTCCACCACCAGGCGATCGGCTCTCGGGTCCAACTGGTCGCCCGACGACCGAGCGCGCACCACCCAACCCTCGGCCGTCACCGTGACCGCGTCCGACAGTTCGGTGAATGCGCGCTCCAGTACCGCGCGCGAATCCTCCGGGATGATGCCCACGATCGAGAGCAGTTCAGGCAACGGCGCAGCGCCCGACCGACGCCGCTGTTCGAGAACGGCCGCAGCCTGTGGCGTTATCCCTGGGAGAGCTCCGAGCACCGCCAACGGTGCCGCGTCGAGGAACACACGACCGCTGTCCGCCCGCATCATGAGGACGAGACCGCTGTTGCCGTCCTCTCCCATCCAGTCCGCGAACCCTCGGATGGATCGCAGTTCGTCCACGCTGGCGAGTGGCCCGTTGCGCGGCGCTGGTTCACCTCGAGCGATGTACCAATCGTGTTCGGCACCGAAGGTGCGCGCACTGTCATCCGCATCACGCCAATCGAGGAAGGCGTCTGTCAGCGAGTCGGCCGCAGCGGCGGGGATGCCATGCGCACGCAGCATGCGCGCGAACATCGACTCTCGCACGCTCGCAAGAGGGACGCCCGCTCCGAACGGTTCGAGCTCCACGGTACCAGGGCAGTCGGCAACCGAGGGCGCGTTCAGCACCGTTTCTCGCAGAGCCACTGCGCCGAGTCCGCCAACGCGCCCCGTCCACGGCTCGCGCTGAGCACGCCCCATGGTCGTCATCGCAGCAAGAGTGCGCGCCATGCACTCCTCTGCGCGCCACTCCGCGCGCGTGAGCGCGATCCTGTTGGACGCCGTCGAGAGTGCGCCGCGCGCCATGAGCATTGCTGCGAGCGCGAGACTCGTCACGCCAGCGAGGAACCAGAGCACGGAGAGCAGTACGAAGCCGCGGCGTGCGGTCACCCGCGGTCTCCGATCCTGATCGTGAGCGTGTCCCCATCAACGACCACTCCGATCGCGGGCGGAAGTGAGGCGCCGTCGATCCAGCGATCGGTCCACCGGCCTCCACGTTCCACGCGCCCGAGATACAGGAAGCCCGTCACTCGGCGCCCGCCAAGCAGTCTGAGTTCCTCACCGGTCGACAGGCGCACGAGTATCCCGTTGGTCCGATCTTCATCAGCGGGGAGCTCGAGCTCCACCGTACAGCGCTCCTCCCAATCTCTGGGCATGTCGCACCAGGAGATGAACCGAAGCGACGCGGCGCTCCCGCGCGCGGCAGGTTCGGACGGTTTCGACCAAGTCATCTGGCCCACGAGTCGCCGGAGCAATCGCTCGCTCCCGCGCGACGCATCAGTGGCGCGGACACGTTCGCCCACGAGCCGCGTCTGGTCGGACGTGGCCGCAAGCATGCTCCCCGCGAGCAGTACCGCTCCGCCACCGATCAGGAGCGCGACGATGACCTCGATGAGCGTGAATCCCGCGCTGCAGTGGCGGTCAGCGCGTTGCATCGACTGGTGCCGCGCGAAAGAGTGCGGTGCGAAGTACCGTCCGTGCGCCGAGGCTGTCACGCAGGATCACGA
>JAYTDH010000094.1:0-3759 GCA_043736095.1 Gemmatimonas sp. | reverse complement strand
TTGATGCGTCCGATAATCTCCTGATACAGCTGCTCCTCGAGCACCTTCGTGTGCGCCGTCATCGACTCCGTGTACGTATTCTCTGCCTCGAGATACGGGACCGTCTCCGGGTGTGCACGATCGCGGAAATAGCTGTACTCGTCGACGCGTCGGTCGCCGTGCAACAGCGTGTCCGTGGGAATACGGCGTGCAACGGGAGGACGCGGAGTCTGGGTCATAAGCGGTTCGGCCGTCCCCGTGAGGAGCGCAGCCAGCAGGAGAGTGCGGATTGATGTGCGTGAGGAGCTTCTCAATGACATCGACATATAATCACGCCTCAGCGTGGGATTGGAGTCACGCGACCCCAGCGATCAACACGGCCGATCGGCATCATCGGCGCTGGCATCTTTATCACGTCGCCGGGGGCAGTGCGAAGCATCACCCAGGGCGGTGGTGTCAACGCGTAGTCATCTGACTGCAGCGGGTCTACTCCGTAGCCGAGATCAGCGAGCGACTGAATTGTCATACGCGAAAATGGCGAGGCCGCGCCATCGATGTACCCGGTCATCAACTCGGTATCGAACGACGACTCGCGCCAATGAGCGTTGATTGTACCGGCGCCACAACCAGTGATCCCGATGCAGTCCTCGACGTGCACTCCCTCAGAGCAGAACGCGATTCCGAGATGATCATCGATGCATGCCACACGCGCGAGCGGACCCAAGAAGCGCGGGTTGGATCCTACTCCGTTCAGTAACCCCTTGTTGCTCCAGATTGTCCCGACACCGATTACGTGCAGCATCTCGTGCATAATCACGACGCCAAGCGTCCCGTTCGTAATCATGTTCTCCAAGTCGGCGACATCGAAGCGCATGCGACCAACGTTTGGGAGATTGCCATCGGCGCGGAGGTAGCAGGGACCAGCCGAGCCAAGAATCTTTCCCGGCCCATCAATTGGCTCCACGGTCGCGAAGATCAGCAGGCCGGTGACAGTTTCGTCGAGCGTAACGCCCGTCGCGCAGGCACCCGCGTTGAGGTTCGTGTAGAGCACCGGCGAGAGCGGATCGCGAATCACCGCCATCATCCGCGCGGCCGCACAGCTAAACGCCTGCGCAACCGCCACGCTCGGCGTACCCGCCGTAAAGCGCACCTCAATCGGATAATCGCCCACCGGCGCATTGCCGCACTGGTTCACCGTGATCGCGGCGTTTCCCGTCAGCCCGCCAGCAACCGCCGCGATGCTCGCGTCGCCGAGCGCGATGCCCGAGACCAGACCACTCGAGCTGACGGTGGCGATGTTCGCATCCGAGGTGAACCAGGAGACGGTCGCACCCGGAATCACGATACCGGCGGGGCTCAGCGGCGTCGCGCGGAGTCGGCGCGTGCGGGCGACTTTGAGAAACGGATTCGTGGGCGTGACAATCACGCTCGCTACCGTAGTGGGCGCGACGGTGACGACGACCGAGTCGCGCACGAGTCCAACGCTCGCGACGATGCGCGTGTCGCGCGAGGAGACACCGAGAAACGCACCGGTGGAGATTATGCCATTCGTGCTGACGAGGGCGATCGTGGTATCGCGTGAGCTGAACTCAATCACGCGACCCGTGAGGACATTGTTCGCGGCATCACGAATCGTCGCCGTGAGAGGCTGCACGGCCCCGTGCGCGAGGCTGAGCGCGTCGGTGCCGAGGTCGACGCTCGCCGCGATGCTCGGCTCCACCACCACGTTGAAGGTGCCCGACTGCGCGCCCGAGGTGGCGGTGATTGTGGTTTCGCGATTCGCTGGCGTCGTAATGAATCGCGCCGTCACCTTGCCCGTGGAGTCGACTCGGGCGACAGTTGAGTCGGCCGAGCTCCACGTGATGCGTCGACCTTCAAGGAGCTTGCCCCCCTTCCCTTCTGTGATTGCCGAGACGGTCTGTTGCGCACCGCTGGGGAGTGTGAGACTCGCGCTCACGAACGTGACGGCGACGACCGGCTCGGGGCCGGCGGGCTCGGAGCAACTGGCGAGTGGGCCAGCCGCCGCGAGGAGGATCAGAAAGGCGCTCCGCTTCATGCCTCGCAAACTGCGGCGCGGGCGTTGGGCGTCAAGTAGGGCGCGGGACTGTGGGGGCTTAGGCCGCGAGCCGGCCCGACCTGACGTTGTCGGAATCACCGCACTCGGCCAGTTTTCACGCCATGTCACAGTCCCCCGGTACCCGATTTCTCAAGCTCTGGCGGCAACTCAGTCCGTTGCCGGGCGGGCAGTGGATTTTCGCCCAGCTCTTCGCCTGGATGGTCCCCTACTCCGGCTCCGTGAAGCCGCGTATCCGTGTGCTGGAGCCTGGCCGCGCCGAGGTGGAGATTCCGGACATCCGCGCGAATCGGCAACACTTGGGATCCGTCCACGCGATCGCGCTGATGAACGTCGCGGAGATGGCGAGCGGACTCGCGATGATGGCGGGGCTCCCCGAGAATGTGCGGGGCATCGTGACGAATCTTTCGATCGCCTATCACAAGAAAGCGCGTGGTACCATTCGCGCAGTCTCGCGCGTTGAGGTGCCAACGGTGACGGAGAATCGTGAGTTCGATGTCATCTCCGAGTGCTTTGATCGCTCTGGCGCTGTCGTGGCGACCGCGACCGTGCGTTGGCGCCTTGGCCCCTCTCTCCCCTCTCGCCCGACCTCTCGATGATGGAAACGCAGTTCACCAAGCATACGGGCGTGCAGGTGCCGCTGATCTGCGGCCCGATGTATCCCTGCTCCAACCCCGAGCTCGTTGCCGCCGTGAGCGAGTCCGGTGGACTCGGCATTGTGCAGCCGATTTCGCTCACCTACGTGCATGGCTACGAATTCCGTGAAGGGCTGCGGAAGATTCGGGCGATGACGAGCAAGCCGATCGGCTTCAACGCGCTGATCGAAGGGAACAACAAGCTCTATCGCGCGCGGATGGAGCAGTGGATTGAGATCGCGTTGGAGGAGGGCGTGCGCTTCTTCCTGACGTCACTGGGGAATCCCAAGTGGGTGTGCGATCGCGTGCACGCGGTGGGCGGCGTGGTCTATCACGATGTCACCGAGCGAAAGTGGGCGCAGAAGGGCGTCGACGGCGGCGTCGACGGATTAGTCGCCGTCAACAAGCTCGCGGGGGGTCACGCGGGCCGCATGGATCCGGAAGCACTGCTCGCCGAGCTCGCCCCCTTTGGACTCCCAGTCGTCTCGGCCGGCGGTGTGGGCGATGCGAAGGAGTTCACGCGGCATCTGCGGATGGGCTATACCGCGGTGCAACTGGGTACGCGATTCATCGCCACGACGGAGTGTGAGGCGAGCGATGCGTACAAGCAGGCGATCGTTGATGCGGTCGCCGATGACATCGTGCTCACCGAGCGCCTCACTGGTGTTCCGGTGGCGGTCATCAGGAATGCCTACATCGAGAGGCTCGGCACCAAAGCGGGTTGGTTCGCCCGGTGGATGCTCACGGGGCGCCGGCGGAAGCATTGGATGCGGACGTGGTACGCGCTGAACTCTGTGCGGCGGTTGAAGAAGTCGCTGATGACGAGTGATGTGACGACGGAGTATTGGCAGGCGGGACGATCTGTGGCGGGGATTCATGAGGTGAAGCCTGCGGGAGAGATTGTGCGGGAGTTTGCGGCCGCGCTTGACTAGGATTCTTGGTCGCGCAGAAAGCGAAGAGGCCGCCGTCCTGTTGGACGGCGGCCTCTGTCGTTTGGTGTTGCTCGCTGACTTACGGAACGCGCTTCTCTAGTGCTTCTAGACGCTTTTCGAGTGCGTCGAGGCGCTCGAG
>JAYTDH010000093.1:0-7516 GCA_043736095.1 Gemmatimonas sp. | reverse complement strand
GACCGCGTCGGGACTTGCACGTCGCGCGTGGCTCGCCCTGCGTTCCGAATCGGCATCTGTCGCGATTACGGCGCCAATCGGTAGGTACGCGGTCCTGAGCGTTCGACGCCGGCGACGCGCAACTCGCCACCCGAGGTCTTGACCGTCGGAGAATGCGGCGACAGTTTAGCCGTACCTTGTCCTCACCTGACGCCCGCGCCGAACACCTCGACACCACCTCGGAGACGCGGCGACGCCTTCTCGCCGCCATCGGCGACGAGTTCGAGATTCGGCATCTACTCGGCGAGGGAGGTTTCGCCGAGGTCTTTCTGGCCTGGGACCGCACGCTCAAACGCGAGGTCGCCATCAAGGCGCTGCGCGCGGAGCACGGCGCATCTCCCGAGTTACTCGCACGCTTTCGCGCCGAGGCCGAGGCCATCGCTCAGCTGCGTCACCCGCACATCGTCCCGATCTATTCGGTGGCGGAGCGCGAGGGAATCGCGTGGTTCGTGATGCCGAAGGTCAGCGGCGTGAGCCTTGCCGAGTTGCTCGCGCGTGGGGAGCGTTGGAGTTTTTCCGAAGGCAGTCGCGTGATTCGCGAGGCCGCCACGGCTCTCGCCGCAGCGCACCGAGCCGGCATCGTGCATCGGGACGTCAAGCCCGAGAACATCATGCTCGACGGGCCCGACCGGCGAGTCCTGTTGATGGACTTCGGCATCGCCAAGTCGTTGGGTGCGACGTCCGCTGGATCCGCACGTACGGCGACCGGGATGATCATCGGTACGCCGCAGTACATGAGTCCCGAACAGATGCTCGGCGATTCGGCGGTTGGCCCCGCTTCGGACCAGTACTCGCTGGGTCTCGTCGCGTATCGCTTGTTCGCGGGGGAGCTCGCCTTTAAGGCGGACAGCCTGCCTGCGTTGATGATGAAGTCTACGATCGAGGACCCGCGACCGCTGCGTGATCTGCGGCCCGACATCCCGCATGGTCTGGCCAACGCCGTCGTGCGCTCGCTCGCGAAGGAGCCTAGCGCTCGCTTTGCCTCCATGGACGAGTTCGCCGACGCGCTGTCGCGCGTCGCCGAAGAGGTGGCCGGAGAGTTCCGACGCGGCCGTCGCCTCGCTCCGCTCGCCGAGCGATGGGACGAGGCGCTGCGACAGCTTCGCGAGAGACGCCGCGCGATGCTCACCATGTTGATCGTTGGCGTGCTACTCGCGGTCGTGGGCTTCCCCTTCGCCCGTAGCTCCGCGATGTACGACGTCCTCCGCCTGCGTGACGACGCGACGTTTCGCGCCCGCGCGCTTGCCCAGGAGCTTGGCGTACGGCGATCGGCTCGCGCGACCTTCCAATGGGAGTCCCGCATCTATCCTGCGATACAGCGCAGTGTACTCGCGGATAGCGCGGATCGCCTGGCCTCCACTGTGTACAACGTGTGGCATTGGGACATGGCGTTCGGAGGTTGGGAGCTCGGCGAGCCGGGCTCGCTGGTGGCAGGCTACGCGGACAGTCCGTTCGATGGCGGCTTGATGATCCTGATGCGGCAGACAACGCCGGACATGCGCACGGCGAGTATCTCCGCTGAGGCTGCCCGCGTCATTGCCGACAGTGTGCTTCGAGCGCGCCGTGAGGACCCGACAACGCTCGAGTATCGCGGCGTAGCGAGCACCATCTTCCCCGCGTACTCGCAGCACGCCTTCTCTTGGCGGGTGCCGGGGCGCACCGTAGCGGTGGCTGGAGACACCCTCGCGCTCGGAATCACGGTTCGAGTGATAGGGACCACCGCGACTGTGTTCGGTCGCTTCGGCCGGCTGGTCCGAGCGACCGCTGCACCTCCGACATGGCGCGCGGTCTTCCTGATCATCTTTCCCATCCTGATTGTCGCGGTCGGAGCGTTCGCGACCGTAGTCGCGATCCGAAGAAGCGGTGTGGACGTGCTGCAGTGGCGAACCGCGCTTCGGATCACCGCGCCGGTGGCCGCCGTGTGGCTCGCCCTCTACAGCATCGGCATGCACATCGCCGAGCCCTCGCTCGACGACCTCTCGCGCGGTTTGACCCAAGAACTCCCCGCCGAGCTCTGCGCCTGGCTGCTCGCTGCAGTCACGCTGGCGACTGCCGAGTCGATGCTCTATGACTCGCGGCCCTGGCTCACCGCAGGGTTAGACGACCTTGCCCGCGGCGAGTTCCATTTTCCTGAACTGGTTCCGGCGGCGGCATCGGGGTATGCGCTCGGCTTGTTCGCGTTCGGACTCATGAGCGCCGGACTTGCCATCGCGCACCGGTTGTTCGGCGTTCCCTACTCCGCCGAGCCACTGTTGTCGATCGCCTTCATGCATCCTTTTCCAGCCACGGTGCCGATGCTCGCTCTCGGCGTGGCAATACCGCTCTCGTCAGTGTCCCTCTTCGCCGTTGCGCTGGCATCGCAACGACGTATCGCGATTGCGCTGCTCTGCGCCGGCGCGATTTCGCTGACCGCCGCGCTGCTTTACGGTTGGTTGCCCAACGAGCTGGTAATTGCCGTTTCAGTCATCGTCGGACTCGTCCCAATCGTCACCTCGCGAGTCGGCTTCCTGGCCAGTGCTATCGCCGTCACGACAGCGCTCGGGGTCCCGGTAGCCGTCGAGATGGTCGCGGTGGGCGGGCCGTTCCGCACCGCTGGCCTGCTCGCCCTGCTCATTCTGTTTGCGCCGGCCGGCCTCGCCTGGCAAACCCTGCGACATCGTGGCACCTTCCGCGGTGCGACGTCCACGCCGCCGCTCGCGTCAGCTCTCTAGACTACGGCGCGTTGGTGCATGACCACGAGTTGCTGCCGACGCGGTTCGGACACTCGGCCGGTGGTAGCCTCCTCGGCACTCGCGACACCGGAGGGTGGTTGCGTCATGCGTACATTGTACGTATATTGACGTGTGGATGACTTCCGCTTCGAGTGGGATCCAGCGAAGGCCCGGGAGAATCGCCGCAAACACGGCGTTTCGTTCGATGAAGCCAGAACGGTCTTCGCGGATGACAACGCCATTTTGCTCGACGATCCTGGCCATTCTGCCGACGAGGATCGGTTTGCACTTCTCGGCCTGAGCGCGCCCCTTCGGATTTTGGTCGTCGCGCACTGTTACCGCGAAGGTGAGCGCGTCGTTCGTCTCATCTCCGCACGCAAAGCCACCCGGTCTGAGCGCGCCCAGTATGACGCGCAGGGCAACTGATGAGACGCGAATACGATTTCTCGAAGGGCCGAAAGAACCCGTACGCCGCACGCCTCAAGCGGTCGGTGACGATTCGCCTGGATTCGTTCACGGTCGACTATTTCAAGACCCTCGCCGTCGACACCGGCATTGCGTATCAGACCCTGATCAACCTGTACCTGCGTGAGTGTGCAGGAACTGGGCGCCGTTTGGCAATGGAATGGCGACCGTCGAAGCAGGGTGCGGCATAACCAAGGGTTGCTGCTGGCGCGGTGTGCGGCGAGCATCATGATGTCGCGCCATCAAGTCCGGCGTACGAGCATCATTGAGCTGCGCTTGGCGAGTGCCGCGCAGCAGAACCCAATTCGGTTATCTGGACCTGCACGGGGCTCTTGCGTTTAGTAACGCAACGCGTTACTATGGATGGGTGATCAAGCACTTCGCCGACCGTGACACCGAGCGCCTGTGGGCGCGCGAGCACGTGCGCTGCTTTCCGCCAGACCTCCGCCGCGTCATGCTCCGCAAGCTCGGCCACGTCGACGCGGCGGTGCGGCTTGAGGATCTCCGGATTCCGCCGGGGAATCGCCTCGAGAAGCTCAAGCACGATCGAGACGGGCAACACAGCATTCGCGTCAACGACCAGTGGCGTCTCTGTTTCCGGTGGACCGGAAGCGATGCCTACGACGTCGAGCTCGTCGACCACCACTAGGAGGACTGATGACGAAGAAGCTGGCCCCGATTCATCCGGGCGAAATCCTGCTCGCGGACTTCCTCGAACCGTTGGACCTCTCGCAGTACCGTCTGGCGCACAGCATCAGCGTGCCGCCGCGGCGCATCAATGAGATTGTGCACGGGAAGCGGGCGGTCACCGCCGACACCGCGTTGCGTCTCGCGCGCTTCTTCGGGAACTCCGAACAGTTCTGGCTCAATCTGCAGGCCCGCCACGATCTGGAAGTCGAGCGCGACCGCCTCGGGACGCGTCTTAAGACGGAAGTGGAGATCTTTGCCGCGGCCAGATAACTCTGGTTGGTGCTGACGACCGCGCTATGGTGGCGGCCGCTATGGTGGCGGCCGCTATGGTGGCCGCATCTTATGGAGTGTCTGCAGCAGAAGCCAACGTTATCTGGACCTGAGAGACTTTCGCCCTGTACACGCTGCGATGCACGAAGCCGCTGCTCGCCAAGCTGGGCAAGCTGACGCCACCCGGCGTCGGGGAGGAGCCGTCCTCCACCACGATCCTCGGCGACTGGTACGCCAATCGCCTCAACCTCGGCCGCACACGGATGATCCTGTGCACGAGCGAGCGCTCCTTGCTGTCCGTCATCGTGCCCGCGAAGGATCTGCCGTCGTTGCCGCGGCGGATCGCCGACGCGCTCGCGTATCTGCTCGGTCGCATCGGCATTCCCGACCCCGCCATCCGCCGCGAAGTGCGCGAGATGCAGTGGGTGCGGTTCGCGCCGACCGCGAGCCGGCGGGTCCTCGGACACATGAATGACTTCGCGTTCCAAGTGGAACACATGGCGTCACACGGCGACGGGCCGCTCTACATGTCGGATCTCGCGGAGCGGTTGGCCGGGACGCCGTGCGGCTCCATGGAGTACGCCCGTCCGGTCGACGTCGCCGCCGCGTTGTTGCGCCCGGCCAGATAACGCAGCTTGCTACTGACGGCCACGCTATTGTAGCGGCCGCTCCGCGGCCGCATTTTATGGAGTGTCTGCAGCACAAGCCGACGTTATACCGAGCGGTGCACTCGGACGGCCATTTGGCTATCTTGCGTCCACTCCTCGACACCGGACGATTGCCATGGTGCGCTCGACTGACGCGCTCGAATCCCAGCTCCTGACCCTTCCGCCCGCCGACCGCGCACGCCTGGTCGAAGTGTTGCTCGAGAGTCTCGACCAGGAAACCGAGAGTGGACCGGTCGCCGAGATCGAAGCGGCCTGGGCCGCCGAAGCAGAACGCCGGCTCGCGGAACTCCGCAGCGGAACGGTCGCAGGCATTCCCGCTGAGCAGGTCTTCGCCGACATCCGAAGCAAGCTCGCGAAGTAGTGGCCCGCACCCTCGAGTTTCATCCCGAGGCAGAGGAAGAGCTCGACCGCGCGGCAACTCGATACGCGCGCATTCGCCCCTCGCTCGGCAGTGCGTTCCTAGATCGCGTAGAGGCTGCCACGTCTCGCGCGATCCGCGCACCGGCGACCGGTTCACCGATGGGTGCTGACCTTCGCCGTGTCTTCGTGAAGCGTTTCCCGTACTTCGTTCTCTACGCCGTCGAGGACGCGCGCATCTTCGTCTTGGCGGTCGCGCACTTCAAGCAGCGGCCCGGCTATTGGCGGTCACGGCGGTAGCGCACCGACAGAGCCGGTATCACGACGCTTGGTGCCTGACGGCCGCGCTAACGAAGCAGGCGAGCGGCCGCGCCCTGTCGTACTTTTTCGGTACGGCGCGGCCGCTCCCCTGCATTTTATGGAAGCGTTCACAGCAGAAGCACACGTTATGCGCATGCGCGCGTGTTCACGGTAACAGGCACTTGATGACCCCGATGATTCGGCGCGCCACGCACGCGGAGGCGCCTGCTCTGACCGAGCTCGCCGCGCGCACGTTCCGCGACACGTTTGCCGCGGACAACCGCCCCGACGACCTCGCGCTGCATCTCGCGACCGCCTACTCGCCACTGCGGCAGGCGCGCGAACTCGCGGACCCTGACATCATCACGCTCGTCGCCGACGACCACGGGACGTTGGTCGCGTTTGCGCAACTGCGACGCGGTCCTCCGCCCGCCGAAGTGCGTGGCCCCGCGCCCATCGAGCTCTGGCGGTTCTATCTCGCCGCCGACTGGCACGGCCGGGGCTTGGCCCAGCAGCTCATGGCCGCCGTCATCGCGGCGGCGACCGCCGCCGGTGCCGCCTCGCTGTGGCTCGGGGTGTGGGAGCGGAACCCGCGCGCCATCGCCTTCTATCGTAAGGCCGGCTATGTCGACGTCGGCGCACACATCTTCGTGGTGGGCACCGATTCGCAGACGGACCGGATCATGGAGCGGCCGCTCGCCGGCCTAGGTGGACAGCCGGGGAGATAGGTAACACTTCAAACCGGGGACATGGGTAACACTTGGTGAAGGTGCCCGGTCATTCCCGGATGATGTAATCCCGCTCGTCGAGCTTCGCCAGCAGGATGGGTCCGAAGAAGATCGACCAGACGCCGTCGGCCTCCTCGTCCAGGCCGATGTGATAGCCGCGTAGCGCGTTCGCGATGAAGAGTAGCTTGGTCTTGAAGCGGAACGTGCCGACGGTCGTCACGCGCTTCACCGTGTAGTGCCCGGGGCATTCGAGCCGCGGGATTCGCGACGGATACTCGCGCGGCGAGGCGTCGTACTGCGAGCCCAGCGGCTTCCCGCCATAATGCGTGTGTGGCGGCCCTTCATTGTATTCGGTGCGGAAGGCGTCGAAGGCGCGCTGCTGTGACCGCATCGTCGCCTTCGGCGGCCGGATGGCCTCCCGCTTCAGCGTCCGGTGCATCCGCTCGTGCGCCCCGTTCTCCTGCGGTGACGCCGGATGGATGCGCTGGTGCTGGATGCCCAGTCGCATCCACCACACGTTCAGATGCGAGAGTCCGCAGAGCGCCCGCGTGACGAACGGCGAGCCGTTGTCGGTGCGGATGGCGCGCGGTAGCCCATACTCGCGGAACACTCGCGGAACGTGCGCGCAAAGATCGGTCGGGCCTCCTCGCCCTTCACGGACGCGAGCCCGTGGCACGTCAGCAGGAAGCGCGTGCGCTGATCCGCGATCGTGAGCGGATAGCAGTAGATGTGGTCCTGCGTTTGGAACTGCCCCTTGAAGTCGGCCGTCCACAAATCGTTCGGCACGTCCGTGATGGGATCGACCACCCCAGGATGCGTGCGCGGGGAGCGCTTCCGTTTCGCCTGCACGAGGCCTTCGCGCTTGAGGATGCCGCCCGCCGTGCTCACCGCCGGCCAGTGCCGGATCTCGCGATGCCGGGGCTTGAGCCAGTGCAGCAGCATCTCGGGCCCCCACGCCGGAAGCGCGCGCTTCGCCGCAATCATCAGCGCCGCGACGTGGTCCGGCGTCCGAAGCGGTGAGGTGTGCGGACGTCGGCTCTGCGGCTGCAGCCCGGCCACGCCGAGCTCCTCGACCCGATGCACGAGCGCGTAGCCCGCCTTCCGGCTGATAGCGTAGCGCTCAGCCAGCTCGATCATCGTATACAGCCCGCGCCGGTACTCCCGGACGAACTCCTTCTTCTGGTCCATAGGTCGAATCTCCTGCCACGGCATCGCAACCTCCCCGGTTACGTGCCACGTGAGCAGTGTTACCTATGTCCCCGGTTTCATGTGTTACCTATGTCCCCGG
>JAYTDH010000092.1:0-10769 GCA_043736095.1 Gemmatimonas sp. | reverse complement strand
ACCAACATGAACGCCAACGAGGTCATCGCGAATCGCGCGCTCGAGCTCTTGGGTGAACCCCGCGGCCACTACGAGCGCGTGCATCCCAACGAGCATGTGAACCTCTCGCAGAGCACCAACGACGTCTATCCGACGGCCGTGAAGCTCGCGCTCCACGCCGCGGTTGGGACGCTCCAGGCAGAGATGCGCCTCTTGATCGGGGCGATGCTCAAAAAGGGCACCGAGTTCCATCCGCACATCAAAATGGGTCGCACGCAGCTGCAGGACGCCGTCCCGATGACGCTCGGCCAGGAGTTCAATGCCTTCGGTCACACCATCGCCGAGGATGTGGAGCGTCTGGAAGAGGCGAAGGCGTTGATTCGCGAGATCAACATGGGCGCCACGGCGATCGGTACCGGAATCACTGCCCCAAGCGGCTACACTGAAAAGATCCGCGCGCATCTGTCCACGGTCACCGGGCTGCAGCTCATCACTGCGCCGGATCTCGTGGAGGCGACGAGCGATACCGGCTCGTTCGTGCAACTGAGCGGTGTGCTCAAGCGATGCGCGGTGAAGCTGAGCAAGATTTGCAATGATCTCCGGCTCCTCTCGAGCGGCCCGCGCGCGGGATTCGGGGAGATTCGGCTTCCGGCGATGCAGCCGGGGTCGAGTATCATGCCGGGCAAGGTGAATCCGGTCATTCCCGAAGTCGTGAATCAGGTGTGCTTCGATGTGATCGGCGGCGACATGACGGTGACGATGGCCGCGGAAGCGGGTCAGCTCCAGCTCAACGTCTTCGAGCCAATCATCGCCTTCCGGTTGCTCCGCAACATCAGCGCGATGACCAACGCCTGCCGCGTACTGCGCGAGAAGTGCATCGACGGCATCGAGGCGAATCCGAGCGTGATGCGCAACTTCGTGGAGCGCTCGATTGGCCTCGTGACGGCCCTACTGCCGAGCTTAGGGTACGAGAAGTGCACGGCGTTGGCCCAAGAGGCACTTGAGAGCGACCGCGGTGTCGCCGAGCTCGTCCTCGAGCAGAAGCTCCTCACGCGCGCACAGCTGGACGACATTTTGGACCCACAACGAATGACGGGCGAAAAGGTGTGAGGCCGTTGGCCTAGAACCTGACACCTGAGACCTGATGCACCCGGAGTGAGAAATGGCAGGCATGAAGCTCGACGGCGCCGGCACACAGAAGATGAAAACTCTCGTGGATGCGCTCACGAGCATTCAGAGCATCCACGGAATGGTCGAACGCATGGCGATCGACGTGAAGAACAATCGTGGGGCGGGAATCGTCCCAGGACAGATCAAGCGGGCGGCGGTCCCCCTCCAGGGTCAGCTGAAAGGCCAGTTCGGAACGGTCGCCGATCAGGTCTCTGGAATGATCATCGCCCTCGGCCGCGGCGGCGGCGAGCAGAACAAGGTCCGGGCCGCCCGGGAGGCGGTGGCGCAGATCCGGCAGGCGCTGGACATCATGGTCAACAAAGTCAAAAACCAGCATTCGGTGCCAATAGAGACCGCCGACGACTGACCGCCGTTCCTCGGCCGGTTCTTTCGCCCCGTCGAGTCAGAAACGGACGAGGTCCTCCGCATTCCTTAGTTGTTCAGCTTGCCCCACCCATTCGGGTGGGGTAATTTTTGTGGCTGAACGGTTTCCCCAGCCACGAGAGACGATGTCGATGCTGCGCCTGCGTCAGGCAGCACCCGCCCTGCTGATTGCAGTGGCGCTGCTGGCGCTTTCCGCCTGTGGAGCTCAGGAGTATCCGAACTCTACGTTTAATCCGAATACCGATTTCAACATCGCGATCGACGGCCTCTGGGACCGCCTGCTGTTCTGGGGCACCATCGTCTTCGTCGTCGTCGAAGCCGCGCTTGTCTTCACCATCTTCAAGTTCCGCAAGCGCCCGGGTGGGCCGGCGGCACAGCAGATCCACGGGCATGTCGCGCTAGAGATCACGTGGACGGTCATTCCGGCCGTCATCCTCGTGCTCATCGCGATCCCGACCGTGAAGACCATCTTCCAGACGCAGGCGCCGGCGCCGGCGGGCGCGCTGACGATTGAAGTGACGGGGCATCAGTGGTGGTGGGAGTTCCACTACCCGGAGTACAACGTCACCACGGCCAATGAGGTGTACATCCCGACCGGTCGCGCCACGAACTTTGTGCTCCGCACCAAGGATGTGCTGCACTCGTTCTGGATTCCGCAGATGGGGGGCAAGCGCGACCTCATCACGAACAAGACCAACTATCTCTGGTTCACGCCGCACGATTCGCTCGGCACGCAAGCGTGGAACGGCTTCTGCACCGAGTTCTGCGGCTCGTCGCACGCGAATATGAAGTTCCGGCTCTTCACGGTGTCGCCGGAGCAGTTCGAGTCGTGGGCCGCGCATCAGGCCACCCTCGCGATCCCCCACCGTGCGCCTGCGGAGCCGGAAATAGGCTACGTCTTCCCGGCACGCGACCTCCCCGATCACATCATTCCGAAGACACCGATTCCCGCCGGGCTCACGTTCGATGATGGGCTCCTCGCCAGCGGCGATGCCACGCGCGGCCAACAGTCGTTCATCATGGGAGGCTGCATCGGCTGTCACGCCATCAGCGGCAACCCGATGGCGATGGCCAACATCGGACCCAATCTCACCCACTTCGGCTCGCGCCACACGCTCGGCGGCGGGCTCTTCCCGAACGACGATAACCACCTCGCGCGGTGGGTGAAGAACGCCCGCAAGATGAAGCCCGGTGTCCTGATGAACGTGATCGGCATCGGAGAGTACGACCCCAATCTCAAGGGCCCCGTTACTGCGGGCCTCACCGATGCGCAGATCGCCGATGTCGTGGCGTACCTGCGGTCGCTCAAGTGATCCGGAGACTCTGACCCATGGCATCCATCGCTGCTCCCACGACCGCGTCTTACGCGTCGGCGGGGACTGAGAACACCGGCATCTGGAGTTGGATTACAACCGTCGATCACAAGCGGATCGGCACGTTGTATCTCTGGACCGCACTGTTCTTCTTCCTCGTCGGCGGCTTTGAGGCCGTCCTCATCCGCACGCAGCTCATGAAGCCGAACATGGGCTTCGTGAGCGCTGAGACGTACAACCAGCTGTTCACGATGCATGGCACGACGATGGTGTTCCTCGCCATCATGCCACTCTCGGCGGCGTTCTTCAACTATCTCATCCCGCTGCAGATTGGCGCACGCGACGTCGCCTTCCCGCGACTCAACGCCTTCTCGTACTGGGTCTATCTCTTCGGCGGCATCTTCATCACGTTGCCGATCCTCTTCCAGGCCGCTCCCAACGCCGGCTGGTTCGGGTACGCGCCGTTGACCACCCCGCGGTTCTCGGTTGGTCGGAACATCGATTTCTGGGTGCTCGGTCTCCAGATCCTCGGCGTCTCGTCGCTCGCGGCGGCCTTCAACTTCATTACGACGATTATCAATATGCGTGCGCCCGGCATGAGCCTGATGCGCATGCCGATGTTCACGTGGATGTCGTTCGTCGTGCAGTTCTTGATTATCCTCGCGTTCCCGACAATCACGATCGCGCTCTTCTTCCTGCTGTTGGATCGCTTTTTCGGGACGACGTTCTACGCGATTGCCGCCGGCGCTGACCCACTCCTCTGGCAGCACCTCTTCTGGGTGTTCGGTCACCCCGAGGTCTACATCCTGATTCTTCCGGCCTTCGGCCTCGTCTCCGAAGTGCTCCCAACCTTCTCCAAGAAGCCGCTGTTCGGCTACAACGTGATGGTGTACTCGGGAATCATGATTGGCTTCCTCGGCTTCGGCGTGTGGGCTCACCACATGTTCGCGGTCGGCATGGGCGCCGTCGCCGACTCAATCTTTTCGCTGATGACGATGCTCATCGCCATCCCGACCGGCGTGAAGATCTTCAACTGGATTGCGACGATGTGGGCGGGAGAGATCCGCTTCACAGTCGCTATGAAGTTCGCGATTGCGCTGATTGCGATGTTCACCATCGGCGGTATTTCCGGCGTGATGCACTCGTCGCCGCCCGCCGACCTGCAGCAGACCGATACCTACTTCGTGGTGGCGCACTTCCACTACGTGCTGTTCGGCGGCTCGATCATGGGCATCTTCGCCGGAATCTATTTCTACTACCCGAAGATGACCGGGCGTCATCTCGATGAAGGGCTCGGCAACGTGCACTTCTGGTTGAGCTTCATCGGCCTGAATCTCACGTTCTTTCCGATGCACTTCAGCGGATTGCTCGGCATGCCCCGCCGCATCTATACATACGATGCCGGACAGGGCTGGGATCTGTTCAACATGATCGCGACGATGGGTACCTACCTGCTCGTGGTGGCGACGTCGGTGTTTGTCTGGAACTTCGTCCGCAGCCGTTCGCGCGGCGCGATTGCCGGCAATGACCCGTGGGGCGGCTCAACGCTCGAGTGGTCGATCCCCTCGCCGCCGCCCGAGTACAACTTCGCGCAGATCCCTGAGGTCACCTCGCGCTACCCGCTCTGGGATCTCAAGGATCCGGCGAAGACTGCGGGCATCGTGCACTCACACGCCGATGCGATGACGATTACGGACGCGCACGCCGTGCCCGTGCACGAGGAGACCGAGCGGTACACGGCCAAGGAACTCGGCATCCCGATGCCCTTCCCGACCGTGAAGCCCCTTGTGGTCGCGCTCGCGATGATCGTGATGTTTAGCGGCCTGCTCCTCATTCATCTATCGTTCGCGCTCTCGATGGGAGTCATAATCAGTGGCGCCCTCGTGATGGTCGCGGGCCTCTATAGCTGGCTCACCAGCCCGCTCGAGTAACCGGAGACCACTGACCATGTCTACACATCCTGCCGCGCACGGCGACGCTGCTAACGGCGAAGGACACGCCGAAGGGCACGCCGAAGGGCACGCACATACGCATTACACCACCACCGGACTCGACAACCGCAAGATCGCGATCTGGGCGTTCATCGGGTCTGAGTGCATGCTCTTCGCCTCGCTCATCGCGACGTACCTGATCTACAAGGGCCGCTCGGTCGTTGGTCCCTATCCGCACACCGAGTACGTGAACGAGGCAGGCAAGGTCTTCAAGCCGATTCTCGACATCCCCGTGACGTCGGCCTCCACGTTCGTGCTGCTGATGTCCTCGCTCTTCATGGTGCTCGCGCTCCAAGCGGTACAGCTGAAGGGCACGATGATTCCGGCCGGCGCCAGCGCGTGGACGCGCCTCCAGCGCAACTCGCAGCTCTGGCTCGCGATGACTGCGCTGTTCGGCATGACATTCTTGGGCTTCCAGGCCTACGAGTTCACGTCGTTCGTCCACGAAGGCCTCACGATTCGGACGAATCTCTTCGGCTCCAGTTTCTTCACGCTCACGGGGTTCCACGGCGCACACGTCACCGTCGGCGTGCTGTGGCTGATGAGCCTCCTGTGGGTCGATCGCACCCGCGGCCTCGGGCCGCAGGACGAGTTGATTGTCGATATCGCCGCACTCTACTGGCATTTCGTCGACGTCGTCTGGATCGCGATCTTCACGCTCGTCTACCTCATCAACTAACCGGACGGAATCGCACATGGCCCACGACGCCAAGCACGCCGCCGCCCACGCGCATCCCTCTGGCGCGACCTATCTCAAGGTCGCGGCCATCCTCACGATCATCACGGTCGTCGAGGTCTGGGCGTACTACATCCCCGCACTTGTTGAATCGCCGCTCTTCAATCCGGCGCTCATCATCATGTCCGCGGTGAAGTTCGCCATCGTGGTCATGTTCTACATGCATCTCAAGTACGATCACCCGCTGTTCAAGGTGCTCTTCTCGGGGCCGCTGATTATTGCCATTGGGACAATCACCGCCCTGCTGTTCCTCTTCCGGCAGCTCAGTCTGTTCTGAGTGCGAAGCGGGATGCGTGTGGAAGGGTGAACACCGAACGGTACACCCGGCCTCGCTTATCTTTCGGATATGCGCCCTGTCCTCTGGCTCCACCCCAATGTCGACCTCAGCCAAGGGGGCTTCACCCTCCATTGGTCCACCGTCATCGGGCTCGCCGCGCTCTGGGCGCTCTGGGGCTTCCGTGCGCGTGCTCACGCGCCGACACATCGTCTCACCAGGTTTCAGCAGGTAATCTTCCCCGTCGGCCTTCTCGTGCTGTTCCTGTCAATCAACGGACCAATCCACGACATCGCCGACTTCTATCTGTTCACGGGTCATATGGTGCAGCATCTCGTGCTCACCATCGTCGTGCCGCCGCTCCTCCTGCTCGGCACACCGGGCTGGATGCTCCGTCCCGCACTGGAACTCCCCATGGTCGCGGCCGCCGCGCGAGTCGTCACCACACCGCGCGCCGCCTTCGCGATCTTCAATCTCGTGCTCGCCGCTTGGCATCTCCCGCCACTCTATAATGCGGCGATGTACTACCACCCGGTGCACATCCTCCAGCACCTGATGTTCCTCGGGGCGGCGGTAATCATGTGGTGGCCCCTGCTCTCTCCGCTGCCAGAGTTGCCGCGACTGAGTTATCCCGGGCAGATGCTCTACGCCTTCCTGCTCACGCTACCGATGACGATCATCTCGATCTTTATCGTGTACGCCGACCATGTGTTGTATCCGGCCTATGCGAGCGCGCCGCGACTCTGGAATCTCTCGCCGCTCGAGGATCAGCGATTGGGAGGTCTCATAATGTGGATCCCCGGCGGTCTCTTCTTCTATTTGCTGGCGTCACTGATCTTCTTCCGATGGTCGACGTCGCAGCGCGACGATCAGGCCGGCGCGCAAGCCGGCGCGCAAGCCGGCGCGCAAGCCGGCGCGCAAGCCGGCGCGCAAGCCGGCGCGCAAGCGCGCGCATAGCGTGACCGCCGATGTGACCGCGGGCTTTGAGCCCCTCGCCCCACGTGCTAGCATCCGGTGATGCGGTCGGCCACCCTTCTCGTCCTGCTTGCGGTGGCCCTCTCGGGGGCCACCGTCGCACAGGCGCAGACGCGACGTCCCGCGGCGACCACGGCACGTCCTCCCGCGTCTCGGGCCGCCCCGCGCCCCGCGCCGGCGCGCGCTCCGCTTCGCGCCACCGAGCCGACGAGCGCGGGCGAGCTCGGCCGGGACCTCAATGCGCTACTCAATACCTCGACCACCCGCGGTGACTGGGGAGTGATCGTCGTCTCACTCACGCGTGGCGATACGCTCTTTGCACACAGTCCCGATGCCATGCTCCTCCCGGCATCGACGATGAAGCTCTACACCGCCGCGATGGCCCTCGAGCGGTTCGGACCCGCGCATCAGTTCCGCACCGAAATCCTCCGACAGGGCGCGCTCACGGTGGATGGTACCGTAACGGGCGATCTCTACCTCAAAGGCGCCGGCGACCCCTCGCTCTCCCCACGCTACGCGAGTTGGAATGGCGGCGTCTCGCCGATGGACGCGATCGCCGGACTTGTCTGGAGTACCGGCGTCCGCCGTGTGACCGGTGATGTGGTTGGCGATGCATCAGCGTATCAGGATCGGCGCGTCCCCGAAGGCTGGCGCACGCGCTATCTGCAAGCCGGCTACGCGGCGCGCGTCTCGGCGCTCAGTGTGAACGAGAATCTCGCGCACATTGTTGTGCGCGCGACCGCTCGCGGCGCGACCGTGAGTTTCGAGGAGGCGCTTTACGGCCTCCCCATCGCTTCCACGGTGACGGTCCGAAAAGGCTCGCGGGGCGCAATGGTTCGGGTGTGGCAGGACACCACGGCCGATCGATTCCGCGTGAATGGGTGGATCGGTTCCGCGAGCCCCGAGCGCCGCTATCAGGTGGTGGTCGAGCAGCCCGAACGATTCGCCGCGGCATCGTTTCGCGCGGCCCTTGAGCGACGCGGGGTCGTCGTCGAGGGTGGCGTGCGCGCCAATGCCGCGCCCGCCACCGCGATGCTACTCACCGCGTGGGGCTCCCCTCCGCTTGCGCAGCTCCTCGTGACGATGAACGGCGAGAGCAACAACCATTTCGCCGAACTCCTCTTTCGCAACTCATCGCGCACGGGAACCACATCGGGTTCTGCGGCGGCAGCAAACGCTTCTCTGCGTTCCTTCCTCACCACGCGCGTGGGAGCCGCCCCCGATGCCGTGTTCGCCGCCGATGGGAGCGGCCTCTCGACCCTGGATCGCGTGACGCCACGATCGATGGTCCAACTCCTGAGCTACGCGAACCTCGCGCCCTGGGGGCAGGTCTACGCCGCGACGCTTCCTGTTGCGGGCAAGACCGAGACCCTGCGCGGACGAATGCGCCGCACACCGGCGGAGGACAACTTGCACGCCAAGACTGGCACGACGAACGAGGTCACCGCACTCGGTGGGTACGTGCGGAACCGTAACGGCGAGTTGCTGGCGTTTTCGTTCTTGTACAATGGCCGCGAACTCGGACGTGCACGCTCGACAATCGACGCGATGGGCGCAACGCTCGCCGCGTTCGCGCGCTAGCGGAGTTAACTCAGCAGCGGCGGCTTCCCGTCCTTTGGGTCGGTCGCCGCCGTCGCATCGAGGAGCCGCACCGCGGTGTCCACGTCGCCCTGCCGCACAACAAGACGCACGGGATGCACCACATTCAGGAACGGGAGCATCCCGCTGGCGTTGTCGCGCAGGAGCATGCTCATGATGCCATTGGCGTCGAGCACGGCCTTCGCGAACTCGGCTTCGATACTGTTCTGGAAGGTACGGACCACGAACGCATTTTCTGGCATCGCTTCCTCCTCCCGGTGCGGGTGTGCGGGATATGCTACGGCCCGGATCGCCATCTGGCTACCTGTGCATACCCCGTGCAGTCACCTACGCATCACAGGTCGGCGGAGTTCCGCGTGGTGACGCCGTCACGAGACCGTTTGGTGGATTAGCACTCCGCGCTTACCGAGCTCGGTCACGTACTGCTCTCCCGGCATACACTCATCCGGCGTGTGCACACCAGTCGGCTTCACCGCACCAGCGGCTTGCAGCTGCCCCGTAATCGACAGCGAGTAGCCGGTCGTGCGCATCATCGCGCTGATCCCGTGCGCCACATCCATGCGGTCTACGAGCTCGAACGTGTGCGTCTGCGGCTTGCCGGCCTTGGTGCCCGTCACGACAACGCGGAGCGCGACGAGGTCCGGACTGCCCTTCTTGAAGAGCCGCGGCTGCATCTGCGCAATCGCGAGGTCGCGCGGTGAAACCTTGGTGCCCTTGACGTCCACCGGCGCGAGATCAATCAAGCCGAGCTCGCGGATCGCTTCCATGATTTTCGCGTGTCCCGGGTAGCGGAGCGTCTTGTACTCCATTTCTGGGATCTGTCCCTCGTAACGATGCGCCATCGTCGAGAGGCCGCCGGCCGTGTGGAACGCCTCGAGCTCTCCCACCGGTGCGTCGAACTGCACTGGCTCAATCTCACTCAGCGCCTCCATCTGCACGCGCTTCTTGTCGCGCACAATCCAGCTCAACGTCGTGTAGTAGTCGAGCACACCCTCGATCGAATAGACAATCTGGTACTTGAGCGGTCCGGTGGGGTGCTGCGGGAGTCCGCCGACATAGATGCGCACCGACTGCGTCGCGTCGAGTCGATCGATCCCCAGTTGCGCCAGGATGTTCACCATGCCCGGTGCGAGCCCGCAATCCGGCACCACGGTCAGGCCCTTCGCGGCCGCTTTCGCCGAGAGCTCCTTCTGGTGCTGGACGATTTCGGTATTGCCGCCGAGGTCGCAAAAGTTCGCCCCTGCCGCAATCGCCGCTTCAGACATCGCGAGGTTGTAGTAGTACGGGAGCGCGCACATCACGGACACCACGCCCTGCATCGCGCTGGCCACGGCTGCGGCGTCCGTTACGTCGAGCGAAATGAGCTTGAGGCGCTCGCCGCCCACATACGGCTGCAAAAACGTCGGGAGATGCTCCACCGTGCGATCCGCGAGCCGGACCTCGGTGATGGCATCATTCTGGAGCAGATCATAGACGCAGGCCCCGCCTTGCAGGCCGGCGCCGAGAACGAGCATACGCATGGGAACTCCGCACTCGGGGGGTAGATTCGTGTAGCCCTTAAATCTACCGGATTTCGCGGGCGATTTCTGCCGGCAAAATGCACTATTGACAGGACCGGCCGCACGTGTCACGCTTCCCCTTCCACCCGCGCACCCCCGGTCTGACGGAGACGTGTCTCTCAAGTGAAGGAAGACTGGCAACATCATCTTCTCACCGAAGACGCGCAGATTACTGCGCTCCTTGAGCGCGTCCGTACCGTCGCGGTCCTCGGCATCAAGACGGCCGACTCTGGCGCCCCCGCGTATTTTGTGCCCGAATACGTGCAGCGAGCAGGGCTACGGATTTATCCGGTGCCGGTCTACTATCCCGAGCTCACCGAGCTCCTCAACGAGCGCGTGTTCCGGAGCATCAGGGCAATCACCGCGCGAGTAGATCTTGTCGACGTGTTCCGGCGTCCGACAGATCTCGCCGCCCATCTCGATGATTTTCTCGCAGCAAAGCCGCGCGCCGTCTGGTTCCAGACGGGGATCCGGAACGATGCGATTGCGGAACAGCTCGCGCGGGCGGGAATCGACGCCGTGCAGGACCGCTGTCTGATGATCGAGTTACAACAGCGAGGGCGCTGACGCAGGCATCATCCCGCATACGAGCGCCCGACTCAGGACGCGCTTGCGGCGAGGAACTTCGCGATCCGTCGCACGGAGTCGCGGGCCTCGGGCACGAACGGTACCATCAGATGCCAGTCGTGGTGCAGGCCATCGTGCGGCACAAAGGTGACATCGACACCGGCAGCTCTCGCCTTCTCCACAAAATGCGCCGCGTCATCCCAGAGTACCTCGATGCGACTC
>JAYTDH010000091.1:0-5419 GCA_043736095.1 Gemmatimonas sp. | reverse complement strand
CAGATAGATCCCGCGGTACTGCCCAGCCCCGTAGTCCTGGTTGAAGTAGGCGGAAAGCGTCTCGTACGCCGGCTTCACACCGATCTGCGGATCGCGCGGGTCGCCGAAGTGCTCGCGCACATACGCGCGCGACCCGAAGAGTCCCTGCTCCTCCCCTGACCACAACGCAATGCGAATGGTGCGTCGCGGCGCGACACCCAAAGCCTTGAGAATGCGCATCGCCTCGAGCGCGACGGCCACGCCCGACGTGTTGTCACTCGCGTTGGGACTGCCGTGCCAGGTATCGAAGTGTGCGCCGAGCATCACGACGCCTGCATTCGGATCGGTGCCGGGAATCTCGGCGACTAAGTTCTGCGCCCGTTCCACTCGTTCGCCAATGCGATTGCGAATCTCCACCTCGACCTTCACCGCAATCCCGCGGCGGAGGATGCGATACATGCGATTGTAGTGCTCCGGCGTCACGGCGAGGATCGGCACCGACGCGCGCATTCCCTCGGCGCTCCATCCGTCGTCGCGTGAGCCCGGACGCGAATACCCGGGCACAATCGCCAGGCGATTACCATCGGTCTGCAGCACGACGGCCACCCCTTCGCTCTTGAAGAACGCCATCCGTTCCACGGCCGTGATGAGCGCGGCGTTGCGAATGGCGCGCGGTGGAGTTGGGCGTGCCGGAACGATGGCGACGCGCTCGAGCGCCTCGAGTTGTTCCTCCGTATAGCGCGGCACGCCATTCGTGAGCGTCGCGAGGTCAATGACGGCCGGATTCGAGATCATAACCGCCTTGCCGCGGAGCTTGCCACGCTGCGCTTCAAGGTCTTCGCGGGTCGCCAAGTCGACAATCACCGCATCGGCCGTCACACGTCCCGCGGTCCCTGCCGTGTGCGCGACCGGATACGCCGTGAGCGGCGTGTAGTCGGGCTCAAGCATGTGCGCCGAGACGTACTCGTTGTCCCAAGTGACGCCGTAGTCCATGAAGGGCTCGCTCGCGACATTCGCTAGGCCCATCCGTCGCATCTCCGCGAGTGCCCATCCTTGAGCGCGCTGCATGTCGCGTGACATGGTGAGGCGCGCGCCGAGCACGTCAACCATGTACGACTCGTACTCCATCACGCGGGAGCGCTGGAGTCCTTCCTCGCGGATGCGAGCGACCATCACCGGATCGACGGTGGCGGCCTGTGTGAAGGCGGCGGTGGTCGTCGCGATGGCGACGATCAGGGCGAGCGCCCAGGGGCGGCGTGGGGAGGATCGACGGGTCATGGGAGTCAAGTTGGCTCCGGCGGGGCGGTGGGGGAACCCTGTCGTGAACCACCCGATTTCTGTTGGCTGCGATCATCCCCCACGGCGGCCGCAGCGCCGAGTCTTTTCGGTGAACGTCTCGCGCTCAACGCCGCAGTCGCGCGCGGTGGCGAGATTGTGGTGGGGGATGCGCTGCGCCTTGAGCGGCCGTCGTAGCGATCAGGGTTCGGAGCTCGCCTAGCCGACGGCCGATTCATTAGTCATCATTTCCCCTCCACGCCGAGCCCGCTCCCATGACACGTCCGCCGCTCCCGCAAGGCGACTGATGACCTCGCACTTCGACGTCCTGATCATCGGCGCCGGTCTCTCTGGGATCGGCGCGGCATGGCATCTCCAGCACCTCTGCCCCGAGCGCACCTACGCGATCCTCGAATCGCGCGCGGCGATGGGCGGTACCTGGGACCTCTTCCGCTATCCGGGCATTCGCTCCGACTCCGACATGTACACCCTCGGCTATCGCTTCCGCCCCTGGCGCGACGCGAAGGCCATCGCCGATGGGCCATCAATCAAGCGCTACATCGAGGAGACGGCACGCGAGCACGGTATCGATCAGAAGATTCGTTACGGACATCGCGTGGTGCGCGCCGAGTGGTCGTCGGCGGAGGCGCGGTGGAGCGTTGAGGCGGAGCACGAGGGCGCCACGGTGCACTTTACCTGCGGCTTCCTCTATACGTGCACGGGCTACTACGACTACGGGGCAGGGTACACGCCCGAGTACTCGGGCCGGGAAAGTTATCGCGGACGCTTCGTGCATCCGCAGCAGTGGCCGGAGGATCTCAACTACGCGGGCAAACGCGTCGTCGTGATTGGCAGTGGCGCCACGGCAGTGACGCTTGTGCCGGCGATGACCACGGGGGCGGGAGCCGCGGCGCATGTGACGATGCTCCAGCGTTCGCCGACGTACGTCGCCGAGCAGCCCTCGAAGGATGTCATCGCCGATGCGCTGCGACACGTCCTGCCCGCAGGCGCAGCGTATGCAATCGCCCGCTGGAAGAACGTGCTCAGGAGCATGTTCTACTTTTCCTTCGCGCGGGGAGCGCCCGCGATCTTTACGCGCGGCGTGCTCAAGAAGGCGCGTCTGGCGTTGGGCACTGACTTTGACGTCGACAAGCACTTCACGCCGCGCTACAAGCCGTGGGATGAACGGCTCTGCATCATTCCCGATGGCGATCTCTTCACGGCGATCCGTGAGAAGCGCGCGTCAGTGGTGACGGATGAGATTGCGTCGTTCACGGCGAACGGTATCCAACTGAAGTCAGGCGGGCACCTCGAGGCTGACGTCATCGTCAGCGCGACCGGGCTCGCGCTCAAGATCGTCGGCGGCATGGCGTTGGTGGTGGATGGCAAACCGGTGGAGATGCCGCACACGATGACCTACATGGGCTTCATGTACAGCGGCGTGCCGAACCTGGCCTCGGCGTTCGGTTACACGAATGCCTCGTGGACACTGAAGTGCGATCTCATCGCCGAGCATGTGTGCCGGTTGCTCAATCATATGAAGGAGCATGGCTACGTGCAGTGCACGCCGGTGCGCGACCTGTCAGTGTCCGAGGAGCCAGTGCTCAACTTCACCTCGGGTTATGTGCAGCGCGCGCTCCCGTCGCTCCCTACGCAGGGCACGCGCTCGCCGTGGCGCGTGCACCAGAACTATCTGAAAGACCTGCTCGCCTTCAGACATGGGCGTGTAGACAAACCATCATTGGAATTCAGGAGGCGGTCATGAGCACGCGGATGAACCTCGCCGGTCGCACAGCAGTGATCACCGGCGCCGGCAGCGGGATTGGGCGCGCGGTCGCCGTCTCGCTCGCGCAGCGCGGATGTCACCTCGCGCTCTCTGACATCAACGAAGCAGGGCTGCTGGAGACGGTGCATCTCGTTCGAGCGCCTGGACTGCGTGTGAGCTCACACCTGCTCGACGTGAGTAACCGCGAGCAGGTTGCCGCTTTCCCCCCGCGCGTGCTTGCTGAGCATCCTGGCGTTGACGTGCTGGTCAACAATGCCGGCGTCGCGCTCGGCGGAACCTTCGCCGAGGTGAGCGACGAGGATTTCGAGTGGCTCTTCAGCATCAACTTCTGGGGCGTACAGCGGATGACACGCGCCTTCATGCCGTTACTGCAGGCGAGTGATGATGCGCGGCTCGTGAACCTCTCAAGCGTATATGGTATCGTCGCGCCTGCCGGCCAGTCCGCCTACTCGGCGAGCAAGTTCGCGGTGCGCGGTTTCAGTGAGGCGCTGCGGCATGAGCTCGAGGGGACGACGGTCGGTGTGACGGTCGTGCATCCGGGTGGAGTGGCGACGTCGATTGCGAACAATGCGCGCATCCCCGCTGGGGCCGATCCTCTAGAGGTCGAACGCCGCCGGTCCGTGCAGAACAAGTTGCTGCGTATGCCCCCTGCGCGCGCGGGCGAGATCATCGTGCGCGGGATTGAGCGCCGCAAGAAGCGCGTGTTGGTGGGGATGGACGCCGCGGCAGTGTCTTGGCTCGCGCGCATTGCGCCGGTGTCGTATTGGGCGGTGCTGTCGCGACGGGTGAGTGAGTGGCGGCGGTGAGGAGACGGGCCGCTCAGCGCACTTTCGCCCTGAGCTCCGTCGTGAAGTTCTGCACAATCACAATCCGATCCTGCGCCGCGTCGCCAGTCCCCGAACCCACCGCGCGCGTGAACAGGAATCGCTGCCCGTCCGCGCTCACGTCGAAAGGGTTGGTGAACGTGGGACCGTACGGCATGACCGAGAAGAGCCGCTTCGGTGTGCCGGTCGTGAATGCCGCTGCGGCGACGACATCCACGGACCAGAGCGACACCACGCCGGACGCGTCGACCTGGAAATAGAAGAGCTCACGCCCCGATCGCGACCAGCGTGGCGCAAACGCGAGCGCCGTCGACACCTGTCGCTTGGCCACCTTGGTGTCCGGGAACGGGCGTACGTACACCTGAAAGGTCCCGGTCTCGTCCGAGGCGTAGGCGAGCCACCGACCGTCGGGGGAGAGCGAGGGCATCATCTGCGTGACGGGATCCTGCACAAGCGGGACTTCCGCCGTGTCGCCCGAGGTGCGCAGAGCGAAGATGTCGCCGCCCCGGACGTGGATCACCCACTGGCCATCGGACGAGAGCTGGGGCCATCGGCCTCGGCCCGGAATGCCCGACGGGAGCACACTCCCATCGGCGGGGACCGTCTGCAGTAGCCCGCCAGCGGCCCGGCCAGCGGGCGCGCTGAAGAGCAACGATCTCCCGTCAGGTGACCACGAGGGAGTGCTGCCGAGATCCGCCACGCGCATCGCCGGGCCGCGGTCGAGCTGCTTCACCCAGATCTGTTGGTCCGAGCCCCTCGCCATCGCCACGGCCGCGGAGCGCCCGTCAGGGGAAAGCACCGGCCGTCCCGTCATCTCGCCCGACCAGGAGGAGTCCACGGCGCGTGCGTTGCCGTCGCGACCGACCCATACCAACTCCCGTCTCGCGTTCTGCACCGAGCCAGCGATGTAGGCCAACGTACCGTCGCGTGACGCGGAGATGGAGACGCGGAAGTTCCCGCGGACGGCGACGCCGTCGCCGACGAGCACTGCCTCACCGGTGAGGCGAAGCCCTGCGAGGTCGAAGGGCGCTGCCATGAGCATGCCCTCCGCCGTCACGAAGAGCAGGTGACCGCTCTCGGCATAGAGCGCACTTACGCCAGCGGTGAGGATGGTGTGGGTCCCCGTGCGGGTGTCCAGCACGGCGATTTCCCACGAGGATTCCGTCGCGCCCCCGGTCCGGATGACCAGCAGCACCCCACGGCCACCGGGCAGCGCGCTGGGGCTGTGGTGGTAGGCCTCGCCGCGGCTCGTGTCGGGGCGCGATGCGATCTCGGGTCGTCCTCCCGTCTCCTTGATCCGCGCGATGCCGTCGCCCTCGAGATGGCCGTCGTAGTAGATGTAGCCATCGCTCCCCCACGAGACGCCGCCGAAATCCACCAGGGAGTCGGTGAGCGTGAGAACCGGTCCTCCGGCAATCGGCACCACCTTGAGGGCGCGCTGGCTCGTGCTCGCGAGGAAGGCGATGCGTGTGCCGTCGGGCGACACCGACGGATTGGCCGCGTTCTCGGTGCCGGCTAGCGGCGTGGCGTCGAGCCGGTCGAGCGGGCGCACCCA
>JAYTDH010000090.1:0-1582 GCA_043736095.1 Gemmatimonas sp. | reverse complement strand
AGAGATTTCGCCGCTGACGCCTATGTAGAGGCGCCCCAACCGATTAGCTTTAATCCAACGCGCAGTCCGCGCGTCCCATTAATAGAATCCGATGTCCTTTGCTGCTCTCGGCCTTGCCGCGCCGCTCGTGCGCGCGACCGCCGACCTTGGTTGGGCCAAGCCCACCGCAATCCAGATTGATGCAATCCCGCCCGCCCGCGAGGGGCGCGACGTTCTCGCGTGCGCGATGACCGGTAGCGGCAAAACCGCTGGCTTCTTGTTGCCGATGTTGCATCGTCTTCTTGAGCACCCGACGCGCGCCACACGCGCGCTGGTGCTCGTCCCCACACGCGAACTCGCGGCACAGGTGCACGCCGACTTCGTCGGGCTCACGAAGCACACGAGTCTGCGCGGCGCGCCGATCTTTGGTGGTGTCGGCATGGGCCCGCAGATCACCGCGTTCCGGCAGAACGTGGACGTGATCATCGCGACCCCTGGCCGCCTGCTCGATCACTTGGGACAGCCCGGCGCCTACGTGAACTTCAGCGCGCTCGAGATTCTCGTGCTCGATGAAGCGGACCGGATGCTCGATATGGGTTTCCTCCCGGCGATCAAGCAGGTGCTGCGTCAGATTCCAACGAAGCGGCAGACGCTGTTCTTCAGCGCGACGCTTCCGGCGCCAATCGTCGAACTCTCGCGCCAGATGCTCAAGGATCCGGCGCGGTTGAACGTGGAGCGCGTCGCCAAGCCGGCGTCAGGGATCGAACAAGCGGTGTGGCCGGTGAAAGAATCGCTCAAGGCGGATCTGTTCATCGCCCTGCTCCGCGCGAATGTGATTGGCAACGTGATCTGCTTCACGCGCACGAAGCATCGCTCGAATCGCTTGGCCGAAGTGCTCACGAGGGCGGGGATTCCCAATGCCCGCATCCACGGCAATCGCAGCCAGGCGCAGCGCACGGAAGCGCTCGCGGGCTTCAAGAGCGGCGCGTTCCGCGTGTTGGTGGCCACAGACATCGTCGCGCGCGGCATCGACGTCGAAGCGCTTGAGCACGTGGTGAACTTTGACGTGCCGCATGTCCCCGAGGATTACATCCATCGCGTGGGTCGTACGGCGCGCGCCGAGGCGACGGGCGAGGCGTTCACGCTTGTGTCACCGGACGAAGAGACAGATCTGCGGGCGATCGAGAAGTCGATCTCGAAGAAGCTCAATCGCCGGACGCTCGACGGCTTCAACTACACGCATAGCCCGGTCGAGCGCTTTGAGGTGCCGATTGGCGAGCGGGTCGCGGCGATTCGGGCACGCAAGTCTGAGGAGCGGTCGCGGGCGAAGGCGAAGCTCGAGCGGCGTTCGGCTGATGAGGCGCGACGTGGTGGCGGCGGCGCATCGGGTGGTGGTGGCGCATCGGGTGGCGGTGCGCGCTCTGGTGCGGCGCCGGCCTCCGGTGCGAGTGGAGGGCGCTCGGGCGGCGGGCGCCCTGGCGCTGGTGGCGGACGCCCTGGTGGTCCGCGCCCTGGCGGCTCGGCGAAGAAGCGTGGCGGGCCACGGCGGTAACGGCCTCACCACGAAGGCACGAAGGGCTCCGATCCATCAGTTGGATCGGAG
>JAYTDH010000089.1:0-8821 GCA_043736095.1 Gemmatimonas sp. | reverse complement strand
AAAGTCGTGGTGCGGGTGGCGCTCGAGGCCCCCGCGCGGGTGCGCGCGCTCTCGCTGTACGGCGCCGTGGGATTTGGCCTGATTCCACCCTGGCACGCGCTTTCGCCGGCGCTGCCCATCCCGCCAGGTGGACTCATCTCGATGATGATCCCGCGCAGCGTCATCGCCTTCGTGCAGCATCGGGTGTGGGGGAAGATTGGGTTCTTCACCGAGCGCGATGTCGATGAATACTGGGCGCCCACGCAGTTCCCCGCGGTGGTACGCGCACAGTTTCAGATGCTCAAGGAGTTCTCGTGGGGGCTGTGGGATGAGCCGACGCTGCGCGCGCTCGAGATGCCCGTTCACGTGGTGTTTGGGACCCGCGATCGCACGGTGCGTCCGCATCACGCCGAGCGGCTGGCCGCCGTGCTCCCCGCTGGGAAGCTCACGTGGATCCAGGACGGAGGGCACGTGGTGATGGAGGAGGCCCCCGAGCGGATTAATCAGATGTTACTTGCTGACGCTCTCCACTAGGTTTCGAGGACATGACAACGAAGACGACGACGAAGCCGCTCCGCGGCGCGAAGGTTGCGAAGGTTGCGAAGGTTGCGAAGCCCGAGCCCACGCCCACGCTCGCTCAGGCGGAAGCGGCGACAATCGAGATCACGTTCGCGGATCTCGGACTCGGTGAGGCCATGCTCGCATCGCTCACGAAATCCGGCTACCTCCGCCCGACGCCGATCCAAGCGCAGGCGGTGCCGCTGGCGATTAAGGGGCGCGATCTGATGGGGCTCGCACAGACGGGCACCGGCAAGACTGCGGCCTTCACGATTCCCATCATCGAGCGATTGATCGGTGGCCCGAAGCGTACGCGGGCGCTGATTCTCACGCCCACGCGCGAGCTCTGCCAGCAGGTCGAAGCGGCGGTGCGGAAATACGGCGATGGCACCGGCCTTGAGGTGATCTCTGTGTACGGTGGAGTCGGCTATGACACGCAAGTCACGGCGCTGCGCAACGGCGTAGACATCATTGTGGCCACGCCTGGTCGATTGATCGATCACGTCGAGAAACAGAACGTGGTGTTCGACGACCTCGAAGTGCTCGTGCTGGACGAAGCGGACCGCATGCTCGATATGGGCTTCGCGCCGCAGATCAACAAAATCGTCGCGGCGATCCATCCGTATCGGCAGACGCTGCTGTTTTCCGCGACGATGCCCCCCGAAGTCGAAGCGCTGGCGCGGAAGTATCTCCGGAAGCCCGTGGTGGTGCAGGTCGGGCGCCGCTCGCAGGCCGCCGCCACGGTGCGCCACTTCGTGTATCCCGTGCCGGGCCACCGAAAGACGGCGCTCCTCACGCATCTCTTGAGCGAGATGGGGACCGACGATTCAATCCTCGTGTTCACGCGCACCAAGCACGGCGCGGACCGCGTGGTCAAGCATCTCGAGGAGAAGGGAGTGCCGGCCGATGCGATGCACGCCGACAAGTCGCAAGGCCAGCGCGAGGCCGCGCTCGCGAAGTTCAAGGATGGCCGCACCCGCGTGCTCGTCGCGACGGATATCGCGCAACGTGGGTTGGATATCTCGGGAATCTCACACGTGATTAACTACGACGTGCCGACGCAAGCCGAGGACTACGTGCACCGGATCGGACGCACGGGGCGCGCGGCAAAAGAAGGGGACGCCTTCACCTTCATGAGCACTGAAGAGATTGGGATGGTGCGGACAATCGAGCGCGTGATTGGGCAGGAGATTCCGCGGATCTCAGTTGCCGGGTTCGATTTCGGCACCTAGGTAGTGTGGAGCGCCGTCAGTCGTACGACGCTCTCGCTCTCCCCAGTCGCGCGACCGTGACCGTTTCGGCGCGCACACCGATACTCACCACGATGGTCGAGTTCGCGAGCCCCCAACCGAGTCCGGTGGGCGCGTAGGTGATTGTATCGCGCGACGCACGGAGCGCGACGCGGTGAAGATCGCCGAGGTTGCGACGCAGCAGGGTATCGGTGCCGGCGACCACGCGGATGGTGTTGCGCGAGCGGTCGAGCACGAAGCGGGCGCGCTCGCCTCGACGGATCGCCGCCGCGCGGGTGAGGGCGATGGCGCCGGAGACTTCGTGCGCGGCCTGCCGGAGTCGAAGTCCATCGAGGACATAGCGCGCCCGCGGGACGGCGATTGAGGCCACGAGGCCGATGAGTGTGCACAGGACCACGAGTTCGACAATCGAAGTACCGCGCCGTGCAGCATGTGGCGCGACTGGCGAGAGAGATCGATTCACAGGTGCGCTCCGGACAAGGGATACGAGACGCGCCCACGATGGCTAGATTCGCCCGCAGGGCAGACACCCTTTCCGCGCCCTCATCGTCCTTTCCGTTCGGAGTCCCCCGATGACTGCACCGGCCCGCCACGCTCGCACGCTGCTGGTCCTGCTCACTCTCGCTGCCGCCGGCCTGTCGGGCTGCTACCAAGACCCCCAGCAGGCCATGGACCAACAGCAGATCCTCACCGATCTTGGCGATGCGGTGAATCAGCTTGCACTCCAGACGGCGGACCTCACCGCGCAGCTGGACTCCCTCCGCGGTGTGATTGCGCGACAGGATACCGCCATCTATCGGATGGCGAATGTCACTGGGGTGCCGTATCAGCGATGAGGGCGGGTTGTCGCGAGACCTCGGACGCCACACCTTTCATCCTTGTTCGTTCGGCCTACATCCCCCACTCGCCGTCATGCGCCTGACCATCGAATTCTGCACGGTCTGAAACTACGAACCCCGGGCCGTCAGTTTGGCGGCCGCGTTGCGGGATTGTTGGCCGGACGCCGAGGTGGGGCTCACTCCATCAGGTGGCGGGGTGTTTGAGGTCGCAGTGAATGACACCGTCGTATTCTCCAAGAAATCCCTCGGGCGTCATGCGCAGCCCGGCGAAGTCCTCCGTTTGATTGCTGAACGAATCGATTCCCTCTCTCCGAAGAGCTAGTGCGCATCGCGATTTCCACGGGCGGCGGCGACGCCCCCGGCCTCAATGCCGTCATCCGCGCGGCAACCCTGTCGGCCATTGAGCGCGGCTGGACCGTGCTCGGCATCAAGCGCGGCTACTATGGCCTGCTCGGTGATGACGAAGTGATTCCGCTCACCGCCGATACCGTGCGCGGGATCGGACACCTCGGCGGCACGATCCTCCGCACGACCAATCGCGGCAATCCCTTCCACTTCCCGGTGCAGAAGCCCGACGGCACGTGGACCGAGATTGATCGCTCCGACGAACTCATCGACAACGCGCGCAATCTCGGCATCCAGGCGATGATTTCGATTGGCGGCGACGGGTCGCTGGCGATCGCGCAGAAGCTCGTCGAGAAGGGCATGCGGATTGTGAGTGTCCCCAAAACAATCGACAACGACGTCTCTGGCACCGTCGCGACGTTCGGCTTCGACACGGCGGTGCAGACCGCAATCGAAGCGATCGACAAGTTGCAGACGACCGCGGAGAGCCACGACCGCGTGATGGTGCTCGAGGTGATGGGACGCGATGCAGGGTTTATCGCGCTCCACTCCGGCGTCTCCGGCTCGGCCGATGTGATTCTGATCCCGGAGATCCCGTGGAAGCTCGAGCATGTGTGCGAAGCGGTGATGGAGCGCGATCGCAGCGGACGGAAGTTCGCGATTATCGTGGTCGCCGAGGGTGCGATTGATGAGGATGGTTCGGTCTCGCTGATCGGTGAGTCACTGCCGGGGCAGGATCGTCGCGTGGGTGGTATCGCGCAGCGATTGGCCAAGGCGATCCAGGACCACACGGGCAAGGAGTGCCGCTCGATGGTGCTCGGCCATCTGCAGCGTGGTGGGATGCCGACCGGCTATGATCGCTTTCTCGCCACGCGATTCGGCGGCGCGGCCACGCAGGCGGTGGCGGACGGCAAGTGGGGGCAGATGGTGGCACTGCAGACGCCGCACATCGTGACGGTGCCGATCAGCGAGGTGCTCAAGGTTCCGAAGCGCGTGGACCCAACGCACGATGTGGTACAGACGGCGCGGCGCATGGGCATCAGCTTCGGCGACAAGTGACCCTCGGCATTCGTCGAACGGACGTGGAGAGGGAGGGTATGACCACCTTCCTCCCGCCGTACCCGCCGATGACGCCGTCGCTTGCGCACGTCTCGTACCTGATCTTTCGAGTCCTACCGCTGTCGATGTTGATGGCGTCGCCGTTCGCCGTGGGTAAGGCACAGGAGCGCCCACCAACACCGGCGCCCGCATCGTCGAGCGTTCCGGCACACATGACGCCCCCCGAGGGCATGTGTCGCATCTGGATCGGCGGAGTTGCGCCGGCACAGCAGCCCGCGCCCACCGACTGCCAGACTGCGCTGCGACAGCGCCCGACTAATGGTACGGTGATTTTCGGCCCAGCGAAGCGTGAGCCGGAGCAAAAAGGGTTCAGCACACGGCCTCGTCCGTCGCGCACAGATTCCGCCGGACGTCGCCCCGCGCCAACACGTACCCGATCGGCTCCCTCCTCGCGGCCTGCCAGCGACTCGACGGCCCGTGGTCGTTCGGAGCGTCCGAAGCCCGCGGAGCGACCGTCGTAGACGATCGCCCACTGCGTCCGGTCCGCGATCAGTATCTGCCGCCGGACCGCGAAGCCTTCGTGCGCTCGGGTGGCGCGCGCGGCCGCATCATCGTGATTGCACCGACACGCGCGGCGTGCGAGACGATTGAACTCGCCTTCGGCCTCGATATCGAGACGGTCCTGTGGACGTCGCGTGGCGCGGAGATGAGCGCGCTCGCGGCCAAGCTCGCCGAGTCGGACGCGCAACCGCGACAGGGATTCGGCATCGTCGCCGGGACGGGCACCGGGAAAACGCTGAGCGTGAAGCCGATCGCCAAACTGCTTCTCGGGACCGATGAACTCCGCGTGGGCGTGGTGAATCGCGAGCGCGAGGCCACGCCGGAGACGCCGACGTGGAATGTGGTGATCGTGACGACAGGCATCGCGCGCCGCTGGTTCCAGGATGGTGATATCCGTCCACACGACACGCTCGTCGTGGACGAGATCCACCAGACCAGCGCAGAACTCGAACTCTGCCTCTCGCTTGGCAAGCGCACCGGGTGTCGCTTCATCTGGCTCTCGGCGACCGTCGACCCCTCGTTCTACTCGAAGTATCTCAACGCGGCCGCGGTGGTGGAGTCGAGTGCGTTCGATCCCAGCAGGGCGGCAAAGGTCGAGGTGGAGCGCAAGAAGCCGGTGAGCTTCTTCGATGATCGGTTCATTCAGAAGGCGATTCGTGAGCGTCGCGGGATTGGCGTCTTCCTGCCGACGCGCGCGGGCGTTGAGGAGATTGCGACCGATGTGGGCGCGCGCTATCCGAAGATGCAGGTGGCCTTCTACCATGGTGGCGAGCCAATCCGTGTGATTCGCCCGTTCCTCGAGGGCGAGGTTGAGAAGCCATTCCTGTTGGCGATGACCGCGGCTGGCCAGAGTGCGCTCAACGTGACTGGGCTCGATACCGTGGTGATTGATGACACTCGATTCGCGAATGTGGTCGAAGGCGGTCGCAACGTACTCACCCGATTGCACCTCGGAGCCAACGAGATCCTGCAGATGGCGGGACGCGTGCATGGTCGAGTGGAGGGGGGACGCGTGTTCATCCTCTCGGACCGCGATATCCGCTTCGAGTCGCTGCGCCCGACGGCGCCGGAGTTCCAACTGGCGGGCGATTCCGAGCGTGTGGCGCTCACCTGCGCCGCACTCGGTGTGCGCGCCGACGAGCTCGATCTTCCCGTCCCGCTCGACAAGCAGTCGTATCGCAATGCGCTCGCGTTCCTTGAGTCGCGCGGCATCATCGAGCAGGGCAAGCTCACCAAGTACGGACGCGCCGTTGAGGCGATGCCGGTGGATCGCTCGTGGGCGGAGTTGCTCGTGCACTGCGACGATGCGCTGCTGCCGTACGTCGCGGTGATGGCGAGCGTGGACTCGTTGCATCGGATGACGCGTGAGGATCGGGAACTCTCGGGCCTCATCGTTCCCGGCAGCGATCATCTCACGACGTACAACGTGTACGCTGAGGCGTTTACGAAGTGCGGTTACCTCGGTGAGGTCTACGGCCTCTCGCGGCAGATGTTCGATGAGAGTGTCGAGCGGTGGGCCGAAGGGCGCGGCGTGTTGGTGAAGTCGCTCGAGGATTCGGCGTTGGCGATGGCGAGTATCTATCGCTCCACCGGGCTTCCGCTGCCGCAGGCGATGCCGCGGACGACGCCGGCGATCGAGAAGCAGTGGATTGAGTTGCTCGCCAAGATCATGCCGTTCTCGCTGGTGATCGACGAGCAGACCGCCGAGGGGGATGAAGCGCGCGTCTCGAAGACGAGCGTCTGCGGGAGTTGGGGCCCGGTCGCGGGCACGCTGCGGTTCTTTGCCGACAAGTTCGGCGTGGCTCGTGCGGCAATCGAAGGGACGCAACTCCCGCGCGATCTCGTGCGGCAACTCGCGAGTGGGCACTCGCCCAAGCTCGTGTATGATCCCGCGCAGCGTGAACGACCACTCGCGCTCGAGACGCGGCTCACCTACTTCGGCTTCGAGTTGGAGCGCGAGCGTGAGGCGGTCGCGGATTTCCCCGAGGGGATGGCTGCTGAGGCACGTCAGGTGCTCGCCGAGTCGCTCGCGCGCGGCGAAGCGCGACATCCGGCGGTGCCGCGGAATCGGCCGTTTATTGAGGAGGTGCGCGAGGTGTGGCGTCGCAGCGGTGGGCGCACCGCGCGTCTCTCGCAGGCGGAGCTCACGGCGTGGTACGCGCAGCAGCTCGCCGATGTGACGGGGCTCGCAGGGTTTCGCGCTGCGCCGCTGATGATTGATGCGGAGGAGTTCGTGCCGCGCTCCGAGCGCGCCAAGTATCTCGCGCTTCCCTCGTCCGTGACGATTCGCGAACGGCCCGTGCCGCTCCATTACGAGGTGGAGGAGACGACAGAGGGGCCCCGCGGCGTGGTGCGGTTGCATATGCCCGAGAAACTCGCACGCACGCTCGTATCGCAGGAACTCCCGACAGTCGACCGGCCTCTCCGATTTGCCATCGCCCGCGGCGCGCGTGGAACGATCAAGGCGGCGACGCTTGAGGAGGCGCAGGAGGAACTCTCGCGTCCCTGGATGCGGGAGGAGTCGTCGCGGGATCGTGGGCGTGGCGGGGACCGCCGCGGGAATGGGCGCGATGGTGGCCGCGAGCAGAGCCGTGGCCCGATCCCTAAGGGGTTCAAGGGAAAGCGTAAAAAGCGATAGGACCGACGGTAGTACCGGAGGGCCAATATCTCGGACCGAGCGTCGTATCTGACTCTCGGTCCTATTTCTTGTCTAGGTACTAAAGCATTGTCAAATAAGCAGTTAGCGCATATTATTGGTCAACTATTGTAAATCGGACTGGTTGGTCCTATTATCCCGTCCGTGACTGCCAAACGACTCCAAATCCTCGACGCCGCGGCTGAACTCATCGCCGACAAGGGCTTCGTGCAGACGTCAGTGGATGACGTCATTGAGCGCGCCGGTCTGAGCGGCAAGAGCCATTTCTATCACTACTTCAAGTCGAAGGAAGCGCTCGGCCACGAAGTGCTCGCGCGGCAGTTCGACGTCCTCGCCGAGCGCGGGCTCGCGATTCTTCGCGAGCCGACCCTCGATCCGCTCGAGCGGGTGCACGTCTTTATCGATTCTGTCGTCGCCCTGCAGGCCGAGCGCGGCGGCCGATCCGGCTCACCGTTCGGCGCATTGGCCATCGAGATGGCCGCGATGGACGAAGGCTTCCGCGTGCGGATCGCGCGTGTCTTCCGCTCCTGGACCGACGAGATCGCTGGCCTCTTGAGTCAGGTGCAGGATCGATTGGAGGAAGATGCGGACCCGCTGCGCCTCGCGAGGTTCATCGTGGCGACGCTCGAAGGGGCGACCACGATGGCGCGGATGAAGCGGGATGTGAGTCTGATGCATGGCGTGGCGACGGATCTCAAGCGGTTCGTAGCCGGACATGTCCGGCGCAACGTGCAAGCGTAAGCAGCCCTCAGGAGAGAGCATCATGGCGACGATGGCGGCAGGACTTGGAATGTTCGGGACGGAGGATCGGTCGGCAGATCGCGACCGATCGGAGCGCCGCGCGTGTTTCGACGGCGAAGCGATGGCGCAGCTCGACGCGCTCTACTCCTTCGCGCTCAAGCTCACGCGCGGGCGCGATGACGCCGAGGATCTCGTGTCGGACACGCTCCTCCGCGCGTTTCAGCGCTGGGAGCAGTATCGCCTCGGCACCAACATCCGCGCTTGGCTCTTCACGATTCTTTATCACGCGTTCGTGAGCCGGAAGCGGCGCATCGATGCGCGCGAAGTGCAGCCGCTCGAGGACGAGGATGGCCGTGAGATCTTCGAGCCGGTGGGGGATGCTGATCCCGAGGGCCGGTTCTACGATTCGTTCGTCGATGCCGAAATCGTCTCGGCCATCGAGTCGCTCCCCGAGGAGTACCGCGCGGCCGTCGTCATGAGCGATCTCCACGGGCTTCGGTACGGCGAGATTGCCCAGGTGCTCGGGGTTCCGGAAGGCACCATCAAGTCGCGTCTCTTCCGCGGTCGTCGGTTGTTGCAGGCCCAGCTCCGCGGCTACGCCGAGGAGATGGGATACATCAAGCCCGTTTCTTCCGCGAGCGCTGCGCTTTAGCGCGATTCCCACACGTCGCCATATCGCACCAGCGGCGCGTGTGGGAGCGGGTGATGTCGATAAACACGCGCGGGCAGCGTCGGTCGGCGCAACTCCGGAGCCGTGTGAGTTCACCACGCACGAGCGAGTCCACGGCCGACTCCACCACCGGGATGACGAGGCCGCCGAAGGCGTCGCCGAC
>JAYTDH010000088.1:0-14075 GCA_043736095.1 Gemmatimonas sp. | reverse complement strand
GAGCCACAGGTGCTACGCGTCTCGATGCCGCACTTTGCCAAGGAGCATGTCGCGGCCGTCGCTGGGAACGTGAAGGTGATCAATCGGAAATCTCACCTCGCTCGTTTCCAGGCCCTCGAATACATCGAAGGTCTGAACATGGCGCGCCGCGCGCAGGGATTTGTGCACGTGGTCAACATCATTCCGGGACCAATCGGGGTCTTCCGGCGCAGTGTGTTGCAGGAGGTCGGCGGCTACGATCGTGACACGTTCGCTGAGGACGCCGACCTCACGCTCAAGATTCTCGCGTCGGGCCACCACATCGTGTACGAAGACCGCGCGGTCGCGTGGACTGAAGCCCCCGAGACGGTGAACGACCTGATCAAGCAGCGCTACCGTTGGACGCGTGGGATTCTGCAGGCGGTGCGTAAGCGGAAGTTCGCCCTGCTCAATCCCATCTCAACCTGGGTCTGGCTCTCGCTCATGATGATGATCTTCGAGGGGGTGGTGATGCCGGCGGCGAACATCATCATCAACGGAATGTTCACCGTGACGGCGCTCGCCGAGGGTGAGTTCGGGATGTTCATCGCGTGGTGGTTCCTGCTCTTTAGCTTGCTCGATCTGATCGCGGCGATGTACTGTGTATCGGGGGAGCAGGAGGACCTGAACCTCGTGCCGTACGCGCTCTTGATGCGCTTCTTCTACTTCCCGCTCATTGACGTCACCAAGCTCATGGCCACCGTGGATGAATTGCAGAACGTCGAGATGACCTGGGGCAAACTCGAACGGACGGGGCGACTGTGACCGTCGGTACGATTCTCGCACTCGTCATCCTGGTCTCGTTCCTGGTGACGCTGATCCTCGCGATTGGCAGCTATGCGGCGTACAAGCTGCGCGAAGCGCGGCGTCCGCGGCCAATCTTCACGGCCGATACGGAGTTCGTCTTCTTCGACCGCTATTTGCATACGCGCGACGCGCAGGCCTCACGCGAGCGGCAGGTGGCGGAACGTGAGGCATCGGGTGAGGTCTACGACAACCTCACCACCGAGTTCCGCCCGCCGACGCTGCCGTAACCGGACCGGAGGTGCTCAGGCCACGTCCACCAGCGTCGGCGTTGAGACTACCTGGCCGTCGAACAGATGCACTTCGCGATCCGCGTGACTCGCGTACCGTGAATCGTGCGTCACCATGCAAATCGTCGAGCCGTTCCGGTTGAGCTCGCGGAGCAACTCCATCACGGCCTCGCCATTCTTGGAATCGAGGTTTCCCGTCGGTTCGTCGGCGAGCAGGATCGCCGGATCTCCCGCCACGGCGCGGGCCACCGCCACGCGCTGCTGCTGTCCACCGGAGAGCTGCGTCGGGTAGTGCTTGGTGCGATGTCCCATCCCCACGCGCTCGAGCGCGGCCGCCACACGATCTCGGCGCTCACTCGCCGGCATATCGCGATACGTCAACGGGAGCTCGACGTTCTCGGCCACCGTGAGATCGCCAATCAGATTGAATGCCTGAAAGATGAAGCCGATCTGCCGATTGCGAACCCGTGCCCGATCAATCGGCTTGAGTCCCGCGACCTGCTGCCCATCGAGCAGGTACTCGCCACCGCTCGGCGTGTCGAGGAGCCCGAGGATCGAGAGGAGCGTCGTCTTCCCGCAGCCCGAGGGCCCAGAGATTGCGACATACTCGCCCTTCTTGATGGCAAAGTTGATCTCCTGCAGTGCGTGCGTCTCCACCTCATCGGTGAGAAAGACCTTCTTGATCCCGTTCATCTGGATCAGGGCAGGGGCATTGGGATTCATCATCAGAAGCTCCGAAGGAATGGTGGTGCGGTGAAGATCACTTGATGCGCACGCGGTCGACCGCGGCGTACTGCGTCATATCGCTGAGGATCACGCGATCGCCGATCGCGAGGCCACTCAGAATTTCTACGGTGTTCACAGACGTGCGGCCCAGCGTGACCGGCACACGCACGGCCGTGCTCCCGCCGTCCACAATCTTGAAGAGCCCAACCTGACCCGTGCCCGTCCCGAAGGCCGGACGTCCGGTGTAGAGAATGTTGTTGAGGCGTTCGATCTGAATCGTGCCGTCGACCGAGAGATCCGGCACGGCACCAGGAGGGAGTGGACCCTCGAGCGCGATGTCGACGGTCACGGAGCCCTGGATCGCCGAGGGATCCTTTCGCACCACGCGACCCCGCACGATGCCGTTGCGCGTGTCGACCGTGGCGGACTGCCCGATCGACACATCCTTGGCTTGCGACTCTGGGATGCGGAGCACGGCCTTGAGACGCCCCGGCTGCACGATCTTCGCCAGCGTCGTGCCCTCGGGCACCCACTGGCCGAGCTGAAGCGTCAGATCCTGCAGCACGCCGGCTTCTGGGGCGCGCACGCTGAGCGATTGCAACCGATTGCGCTGCCGCTCGGCGATCGCCTCCAACTGCACGACCTGCGAACTCTGCGTGGCGATCTGCGAATCAATCGCCGCTCGCTGTAACTCCAGACGCTCGCGCTCGACGCGGTAGCGTACCGTGGCCTCGTCGGCCTGCGCCTTGCGATTCGAGAGTTCGAACCCCGAGATCAGACTGCGACGCTGCAGCGAATCCGCGGCGAGCGCTTCTTGCGTGGCGCTCACGTACGTCGTGCGCGCAGTGGCAACGACTCCCTCTTGGGTGAGGATCGCGCTACGCAGGTTCGTGCGGAGGTTGAGCAGTTCGATCTGCGCCTGCCGCACCTGCTGCTCCGCCAGCATCGTCTGGATCTGCAAGTCGGGATTGCTCATCTCGAGCAGCACCTGGCCAGCGCCCACCCTTTCGCCCGACTCCGCCGACTTCCGGTCGACACGCGCCGATGCTTGCGCCGTAATCCACCGGATCTGCTCTGGGACGAGTGTGCCCGGACCACGCACTTCACGCACGACATCGCCCTGGCGGACGGAATCCACGAGAATGGCGACGCGCTGCACCGAGGGCGCGGCCGGATCGAGTCCGGAGAGCGCGACGGTCGCAATCAGCACGGCCGCAATCCCGACGCCGATGGCGACGTTGCGGCCCGTCTTCTTTTGTGGAGCGCGAGCGATATCCATTGCGGTCAGTCAGCCCTAAGAGTGATCGCCGGATCCACCGCAGCCGCGCGGCGGGCCGGCGCGAACGTGGCGAGCGCCGCCACCGCAATCAGCACGAGTGGCACCAGCGTGAAGGTCAACGGGTCGAACGCATTCCCACCATACAGTACACTGGCTAGTAGGCGTGCCGCACCGAAGGCGCCTGCCAATCCGATGATCGTCCCCACCAACACCAGCGTTAGGCCCTGACGCATAATCAACCGGATCACATCCGCCGCCGCCGCACCAATCGCCATACGAATCCCAATCTCCCGCGTCCGCTGCGCCACCGAGTAGGCCATCACTCCGTACATCCCCACCGACGCAAGCAGGAGCCCAAGCAGGCCGAACACGCCCAGCGCCAGTCCCGTGATGCGGGCGGGGAGGAGGGCTGAGCTCAGGTGCCTATCGATGGTACGCACGTTGCTCAGCGGAAGATTCGGGTCGAGCTCGGCTGCCACGCGCCGGAGCGCAGGGATGACGGCGGCGGGATCGCCCTTGGTCCGCATCACCACGGACATCCCGGCACTCCAGAGCTGGGCCTGCGGGAACCACATAAAGGCGCGCGGCTCCTCACCCAAACGCTGATACTTCCCAGTGGGGACGATGCCGACCACCGTGTAATCGGCGCGCGCCGTCTTCACAGTTTTCCCCAACGCGTCCTGGCCGGGCCAGAACCGCTCGGCGAATCGTTCGTTGATGACCAGCACACGTACGGACGCGCTGTCATCGCGCTCCGTGAACTCGCGGCCCGAGCGGAGCGGAATCCCCATGGTCGTGAAGTAGCCCGGGCTGACCATCGAGTAGTTGACGGACATCCCCTCGTTTTCGGCGGGGACGTAGCCGGGAATCTCGACGCCGCGGTCGCTACTACTGAGGCCCAGCGGAAGATTCTCGGCGCGACTCACCGAGACGACCTGCGGATCTGCGGAGAGACGCGCCTCGAGCTCGCGGTAGAACGTTTCCGTGCGCGCGCGATTGTATCCCTGCTTTGAGGGATCGACATCTGTAATCAGGAGATCGGTTGCGTTGAAGCCCTTATCGAGCGTGGTCGCCTTCCGGAGATTGCCGAGGAAGAGCCCCGCGCAGACCAAGAGGACGATTGAGAGCGCCATCTGCGCCACGACGAGTCCACGTCCGACGCGCGAGCGTCCCTCGCCGGCCGGCGCCTCACCCTTGAGCGCCGGGATGAGATCGGGACGCGTCGCCTGTAGCGCGGGCGCGAGCCCGAACAGCACGCCGGTCACGACCGTCGCCGCAACCGCGAATCCGAGCACCCGCGGGCTCAGCGAAAGGTTTGGTGCGAAGACGATATCCATCGGCAGCGAGATCCGATTGACGAGACCAATCGTCCAGAAGGCGACTAAGAGCCCCACGGTGCCTGACACTGCAGCGAATACAAGACTCTCCACGAGCAACTGACGGATCAGGGCGCCGCGGCGCGCGCCGAGCGCGAGGCGTATGGCCATCTCGCGGGCGCGATCACGGGCGCGAGCGAGGAAGAGATTCGCCACGTTTACGCAGGCAATCAACATCAGGATGACCACAACAATCATCACGACGGCGGAGAGGCCGACCTGCGCTTCGCGGAATGTCGGATGGATCCCCGCATCATTCTGCCGCACAAGATGGATGCCGCTGTCCTCGTATTCATCCGGAAACTCGGCCAGCAACTCGCGCTCCACCGCATCGAGCCGTGCCCGCACCTGCTCGAGCGACACATCGGGTTTGATGCGCGAGATGACGCTCATATTGTTGTTGCCGCGCGCTTCGAAGAAGCGCTCGCCCCCCGGCCGCGCCTGTCCGAGTTGCATCAGCGGGAGCCACAGAACCGGCTCAACCATCGGCATCACGCCGAGAAATCCCGGCGGGGTCACGCCGATGATGGTCACGTTCTGCCCGTTGAGCGGAATCTCTTTGCCGAAAATGTTGGGGTCGCCGCCGAACTGCGTGCGCCAGCCGCCATCAGAGAGCACAATCACCGGGTGCGCCCCGCGTCCCTCATCTTCATCAGGTGTAAAGGTGCGCCCTTTGGCGGCGCGCACGCCGAGGACATCGAAGAAATCGGCCGAGACCATCTGTCCGAAGACCATCACCGGTTGTCCGGAGGCCGTGATGCTGAAGTTCTCCCACGACCAGGTCGCCGTGCCCGAGAACACATCCCTGGTGCGCGCGCGCAGGTCCCAGAAGTGCGGAATCGAGTTGGATCCGTAGAGTTCAGGCCCCGGATACGTCCGATACAACTGCACGAGTTCGCTCGTGTTCTGCACCGCGGGGAGCGGGCGCAGGAGCAGCGCCTCGACGGCCGCGAAGACCGCGGTGTTGAGCCCGATCCCGAGTGCGAGCGTGATGACGACGATGCTCGTGAAGAGCGGACTCTTCACCAGCATGCGACCAGCGAATCGGAGATCCTGACGAACGGCCGCGATCGACAGCACGCGTCCGGAGTTGGGTTCAGTCATAGCGGAGGGCCTGCATTGGATCCACCGACGCCGCGCGACGGGCCGGCACGTAGCCGGCCGCGAGTGCTACCATCGCGAGCATGACGACACTGAGCGAGAAGACCAGTGCGTCGTGTCCTTCGAGACCATACAGAAGCGAGCGCGCGGCCTTGCCGAGCCCGAGCGCGGCGGCGACGCCGAGCACACCGCCGATCGCCGTCATCACGCCCACCTGCTTCATCACCATGCCACGCACCTGCGCGGCATCAGCACCAAGGGCCATCCGCACGCCGATCTCACGCGTGCGCTGCGCCACCGAATACGAGAGCACACCGAAGAGCCCCACGCCGGCGAGGAGCGTGGCGAGCACGGCGAATGCGGCCGAGAGGATCGAGATCATGCGATCGAGGAAGACGTTCTCGCGAACCTGCTGTGGCATTGTCTTGAGATCCTCCACCGGCACGGTCGGATCGATGCGCTTCACGACTTCGCGGATCGAGGTCAGCACCTGCTCCGGTGGGAGTGACGACTTCACATAGAAGTTCATGAACCCGATCGTGTTCGTCTGGCGCCAGGGCGTGTAAAAGACGGGCGGAACGCTGTCCTTCACATCACTGTACTTGATGTCTGGAATCACCCCAACAATCTGCGTGTCGAGCGTGTCACGACGCGTATCTTCGGTCATGAAACGGCCAACGGCGTCGCGTCCGAGGCCGAACTTCTTGGTGAAGGCTTCATTGACGATTGCGACGCGGCTCCCACCGCGGACATCGGAAGCGGTGAATTCGCGTCCGGCGCGCATCGGCACACCGAGTGCGGCGAAGTACCCGGGCCCAACGGCGTTCAAGTGCGAGTTGTTATCGATATCGGCGCCACGTGCGAACCCCTGCACGTACACATCCGTCCCCCAGTTGTCGCCGGCCATTAGCGGCACGAGCGAGGAGGTGACCGCGGTGACGCCGGGGATGGTGCGGAGTTCTTCTTCGACGCGCTGGAAGTACAGGTTCGAGCGCGTGGAGTCGTAGCCAGAGCGCTCGGGCGAGAGCCCAAACGTCGAGAAGTGTGAGATGTCGACGCCGAGATCGACGCGGCTCACATTCACGAGACTCTTGAGGAAGAGTCCGGCGGAGACGAGCAGCGCCATCGAGAGCGTGATCTGCGCCGTGACGAGCGACGCGCGGAAGCGCGCGGCAGCTTTTCCTCCAGTGAGCTGTCCGGCGCCAGCGCGAATCACGGAGATGAGATCGCTGCGCGTGCTATGGAGTGCCGGGAACATCCCAAAGATCAAGCCTGTGGCAATCGACAGCCCCGCAGCGAACAACACCACTGAAGGCTGCAGCACGAATTGAAGCGTCTCGCCCGCATCGGCGGGCATCAGCGAGCCGATAAACACCAACGTCCACTGCGCGACAAGTAAGCTCGCCAGCCCACCGAGGAGCGCGAGGAGCACGGACTCCGTGAGCAGCAGCGAGAGCAGCTGTCGCCGTGTGGCGCCGAGCGCGAGGCGCACGCCCATCTCGGCGGCGCGGCCAGCGCCGCGCGCGAGGAGCAAGTTGGCGATATTCGCGCAGGCGATCAGGAGCACCACGCCGGTCACACCGAACAGGAGCAATAGCGGCGTCTTCGCTTCACGAAAGATCGAGCTCTGTCCGCGCGGTCCGGCCTCGAGCTCGAGCGACTTCGTGCGGAACCGCTGCATCGTCGGATCGCTCATCCCCTCTTGTAGCGGGGCCTCGACATCGGAGAGGATCGGACGGTAGAGCGCATTGAGCGCCGTGGCGGCTTGTTCGATCGACACGCCGGGCTTGCGACGTCCGAACACGTACACCCAATAGCTCTTGCGATTCTCGAACGCGGATTCGCGAAAAAAGCGATCGATCTGCGCGCGCATCGAGATGGGCACGAAGACGCGCGGCCGCGAACCCAACGTGGTCCCGATGAATCCTTCGGGCGCCACACCGACAATCGTGTACGAGAGTCCGTTGATGATTACCGAGCGACCGACCGCGCCCGGATCGCTCCCGAAGCGCTCGCGCCAGTAGTCGTGGCTGATTACCGTGACGGGATTCGCACCTGCAACTTGGTCATCGGCAGGAGTGAGCAGGCGGCCGAACGCGGGCTGGAGCTGGAGGGTCGGGAAGTACGAGCCCGAGACCATCATCCCTTCACCCGTCGCCGGCTCGTTGTTCACCGAGAGATTCGCCCCGAAGTTGCGGTGCGCCGCGAGTCCTGTGAGGACCGTCTGCCCCTTCTCGAGGTCGCGAAACATTGGATACGAGAGGACGACGTCGCAGTCCCCGGCCCGTGAGCACGACTGGGAGCCCGGCTTCGGGCCCGGGGCCGCGAGGTTGACGAGTTCCTTCGGCGCGGGAACGGGGAGCGGGCGCAGCAGGATCTGGTCGAAGAGCGAAAAAATCGCCGAGTTGGCGCCAATCCCGAGTCCCAGGGAGAGCACCGCGACCGCCGTGACGAACGGGGTCTTGAGGAGCATACGCGCGGCGAGCTTCAGGTTGTGGAGCATCGGCGGGAGCGGGGGTGGGATCGCACACGGAGCGCGTTCAGGGACAGGGCGGGAGAGACGGCGCCGGACACTGATGGTTGAGACACGCCACCGGGGTCAAAGGTTTGGTACTATAGATGGGACGGCGACGGGGCTGTCTTCCCCTACCGGAGCACTCGGGCGGGGGTTTCACCCGTCGGCCGCCGAGGCCCCACCTTTGCTCCCCAGGAGTGACGCGATGCGAAGCCCATTAAGCCCATTGGTGCCCGCGCTCCTCGGAGTCGCGTTGATTGGCATCGCGGTATTCAGCAGTGTGAGCTTTCGGCGTACAGTCGAGGAGGACGAGCGAGGGATCGCGATCATGTCGGTCCGCCTCGATTCGGTGCGGTCCGAGCTGCACCTCGCGGCGACGGGGGCTGACTCGGCGCGACTCGTGAAGGAGATCACTGAACGGGCGTACTACCTCGGCCGGCGCACCTTCCACATCCCTTTGCAGAAGGAGCGCGTGGCGGGATTCTGGTGGCCGACTGGTCCCGGCACCCTGCTCGCGGGAGTGGGCGCTTTTCTGCTCATCCTTGCTGGCGTCCTCGTTCGGCGTCAACGACTGGGCAGAGCGTCGTAGCGTCGCGTCGCGTCGCGTCGCGTCGCGTCGCGTCGCGTCGCGCGCGCTCAGCGCAAAAAACGTCGTGCGACCTGCTCGAGGCGCTCATCGCCCGCGGCGATCGCCTCGGCGAGTAGCACTTCCACATACGGCTTGAGCAGGGGCTCGCCCCAGTAGTAACCGGTCGCCCGCTCGGCCAGCTGCGTCTCGCTCACGCGCGCGGCCTCGAGCAGCGCTTTGGCCGCGACTCGATCGTAGTCCGGGTCCTCGCGCGCGGGGAGACCGTAGTTGCGACGAGGCATCTCCCCTTCGGCATCGTCCCGCAAGAAGGCCCGTGACATGTTCGACTCCGCTCAGCGCAGGTGCGGGAGGGGTCCGTGCGTCGGGACCTGGGACTTCGCCGTGAACCGGCGGACATTCCCTTCATATAGAAGGATTGCATCGCGAACCCCTGCCGGATGGGCGACCAGCGGCACCGGCGCCTGGGGGGCGGTCTCCCAGCCCCCGCCGGCGAGGGCGGACCGAAGGAGAAAGGCTGACAGACTGGCCAACGAGTGTTTCATTCCCCAATCCGGTGGGAGCAATTGCACTGGGACCGCCCTGCGAACGCCCTGCGAACGCCCTGCTCTGGAAAGCTTCGTCCCAGTGCCCGCAACCGCTCGGCGGGCACCAGCGGACGAGGACCAATCGGTCGGTCGGACGCCCCTGCGAATAGGACGCTGTCCGGCCCGTGAACAAAGTTGTCGCTGGTTCTTGACAGAACCTATGAAATATCAAGATACTCTAGCGCTACAAGTTTCTCCCCGCATTCGTTCTGCGTGCTAGTGTGCTGCATTGGCCGCGGACCCCTTCGCGTGCGGGCGCATCAGTTTCCCCACTGCTTTAGGAGCTGTTCAATGTCGCGGTTCGGCGTATTCGCGCTGGTCGCAGCTGTCCTCTGTGTGAGCGAACCGGCGCTTGCACAATCTGCCCGTATCACGGGTATCGTCCGGTCAGCTGATGCCAACCTGCCGATTGTCGCTGCGGAGATTGAAGTGGTGAGCGCGACGTTCCGTCGTGTGTCGCCCACGCGCGAAGACGGTCGATACACCGTCGCGGTGGAACCAGGCACCTACCTCGTGCGCGCCAAACGCATCGGGTTCTCTGCTGATTCTGCGACAGTCACTGTGACTGGTCCCGAGACCAAGACGCTCGACTTCACGCTGCGCGCGCGTGCGTTCCAAGTCGCCGGCGTCACGGTGACGGGCTACGGCACGCAGGATGTGCGCGACGTGACGGGTTCGGTGAAGGCGATCACTGCCGAGGATTTTAATCCGGGTCGCATCGTCAGCCCCGAGCAGCTCATCCAGGCGAAGGTGCCGGGTGTGCAGGTCATCGACAGCAACGAGCCGGGCGGGGGTATCTCGATCCGCATCCGCGGTGGCACCTCGGTGAATGCTTCGAATGAACCGCTCTTTGTCGTTGACGGCGTGCCGCTCAACGTTGGCGGGGGTCTCTCCTCGGGCCGAAATCCGCTCAACTTCCTGAATCCGGCAGACATCAAGGAAGTGACGGTCCTCAAAGACGCTTCCGCCACCGCCATTTACGGATCCCGCGGCGCGAACGGCGTAGTTATGATCACCACGAAGTCCGGCTCCTCCTCCGAGCCGGCTTTTTTGTATACCACGAGCTTCTCGTCGTCGACGGTTTCGGCGCGCCCTGACCTGCTCAGCGGGCCGCAGTACCGTGCGCTCATGACGTCCGCCAATCCGGGCAACGTCGGCCTTCTCGGCGCGGCCAACACGGATTGGGTCAACAACATCCTCCGCAGCGCCGGCGGCGCCGAGCACAACTTCTCGGTCTCCGGCGTGCGCGATGACATGCGCTATCGTCTCTCGCTCGGCCTCCTGAATCAGGACGGCATCCTGATTGGCACGAACTCGCAGCGCATCGCGGGTTCGGCGACGTACAGCGACGTGCTTCTGAACGATCGCCTCGAACTCCGCGCGAACTTCAAGGGCACGCGCAATCAGGACGCCTACACCCCGGGCCAGGTCCTCGGCAATGCCGTGAACATGGATCCGACGCAGGCGCCCATCACTGGCGGGCAGTACTTCCAGTGGACGAATCCGCTCGGCGCGAACAACCCGATTGCGGACCTCAACCAGACGTTGGACGACGGCACCACCTTCCGTAGTCTCGGCAATGTCGAGGCGAAGTGGTTCTGGTCCGAGTTCGTGGAAGGGCTCTCGACGACCCTCCGCACTGGCTACGACTACTCGACGTCCACCCGCACCTTTTTCTCGCCGAGCACGGCGCAGCAGGATATCGAGAGCGGCCGCGGCGGTCGCATCGACCGCAACATGCCGCGGCAGCTGAACACAGTGCTTGAGGTCTTCGGCAACTTCAACCGTGACATCTCGCTCCTTGAAAGCAACATCGACATCACGGCGGGTTATACGTACGAAGAGCAGACGGGTGACTACGCCTCGTACTGGGCGGAAGATCTCTCGACGGACCTGCTCGGTCAGAACGGCATCCCGCTGGCACAAGAGTCGCAGAACAATCTGTTCGTCGAAGAGTCGAAGCTGATTTCGTTCTTCGGCCGCGCGAACTGGTCCATCCGCGATCGCTATCTCGTGTCGGGCAGCATTCGTCGCGATGGTTCGTCGAAGTTCGGCCCGGACAACCAGTGGGGTATCTTCCCCTCGTTCGCGGTGGCGTGGCGCATCAATGAAGAGCCTTGGTTCGGCGATCGCCTGTCGATCTCGGACCTTAAGCTGCGCGCCTCGTGGGGCGTGAACGGCTCGCAGTCCTTTGGTAACTACCTGTACGTCCCGACGTACACGCCGGGCGGCGCGCAGGCGACCTATCAGTTTGGCAACACCTTCGTCTCGACGCTTCGTCCGAGCGCGGTGGATCCGAACATCAAGTGGGAGTCGACCCGCTCGACGAACCTTGGCTTGGACTTCGGCTTTCAGAACGACCGCATTACCGGAACGTTTGACTTCTACACTAAGGACACGAAGGACCTGATCTTCCGCGTCCCGGTTGCGGCCGGTACCGCCGTCGGAAACTTCGTGACGACGAACATTGGCTCGATGAACAACACGGGCATCGAGATTGGTGTGAACGCCGTGATCCTCGACGGCTCACGCGGTGGCCTCCGCTACGAGGCGGCCCTCGTGTTCTCGACGAACAAAAATGAGATCACCTCGATCTCGGCCGATGCGAGCGATCGCATCCTGACCGGCGGCATCGCCGGCGGCGTTGGCAGCACGATCCAGGTGCTACAGCCGGGCTCGCCGATCAACTCGTTCTTCGTGTACGAGGCCCGCAAGGGCACGAACGGCAAGGTCGTGACCGCCGGCCCGGACACGGCGCTCTATGTGGATCGCAACGGCGACAACATCATCAATCAGGACGACCGTCGCGTCTACAAGAACCCGGCGCCGAAGTTCATCATCGGGCACACGTCGAACCTGAGCTTCGGGGCCTGGAGCTTCTCGGCGACGGCCCGCGCTTACGTGGGCAACTACGTGTACAACAACGTGGCCTCGAACCTTGGCCACCTGCAGGGCCTGACGGGTGCGGCACCGTCGAACCGGCACGCCTCGGTCCTTGAGACGCCGTTTGCGAATCCGCAGTACTTCTCCGACCACTACGTCGAGAAGGCGTCGTTCCTGCGCATCGACAACGTCTCCGGCTCGTACACCTTCCGGAACCTGATGGGCGCCAAGTCCGTTCGCATCTTTGGCACCCTGCAGAATGCCCTCACCATGAGTGGCTACTCCGGGCCCGACCCGCTGGCCGGCGTGAACGGCATCGATAACAATCTCTTCCCGCTCTCCCGCACGTTCACCCTTGGCGCGTCACTCGCCTTCTAACCCCCACGACCATGAATCGCATCATTCGTACGTCTCTGGTCGCCGCGGTCGCGCTCCTTGTGGGCGGGGCCTGCACCGACCCGACGGTGGCTCCTAAGTCCACCATCAACTCTGAGACTGTATTCACCGAGGTCTCGGCGTATCGCTCGCTGATCGCCAAGGTGTACGCTGGCCTCGCCGTTACTGGCCAGCAGGGCTGCTGCGGCGACCCGGATATCGCTGGCCTCGATGAGGGCTTCTCGCAGTACTGGCGTCTCTACTGGCAGATGCAGACGCTGCCGACCGATGACGCCATCATCGCTTGGGGCGATCAGGCACTCAGCGAGCTGAACACGCAGAACTGGTCGTCGAACAACGGCTTCCTCGGCGCGATGTACTATCGCGTGTATTTCCAGGTCGCCATGGCGAACGTGCTGCTTCGCGAGACCACGACCCCCAAGCTCGATTCTCGCGGCGTTCCTGCGGGTATCCGGCCGGAGATTGCGCAGTACCGCGCCGAAGCGCGTTTCCTCCGCGCGCTGAGCTACTACCACGGAATGGATCTCTTTGGTGGGATTCCGCTCGTGGATGAGAACACCACCGTGTCCGAGCCGCCTGCTCAGGCGACACGCACGCAGGTGTATCAGTTCGTCGTGGATGAGCTCAACGACCTCCGCACGGACCTCCCAGCGATGGGCGCCGCAGAGTATGGCCGCGTGGACCAGGGCTCGGTGGCGATGCTGCTCGCCAAGACCTACATGAATGCCGGCGTGTACACGGGAACGACGCGCTACACCGAGGCGATGACCGAGGTGCAGGCGATCATCACGAGCGGTGCCTACACGATCGATCCGAACTACCGTCGCATGTTTGGCCCGGACAATCACAACTCTCCGGAACTTATCTTTGCGATCCCGCAGGACGGGCTCAAGATGCGCAACTACGGTGGGTCGACCTTCCTCGTCCACGCCAATGTCGGCGGCCCGCTCAACAACGGCGACTTCGGCATCAACGGCGGCTGGTGGGGTCTGCGCATGCGTCCTGAGACCCGTGCGAAGTTCCCGGCAATCGGCGTCGGTGCGGCGGACGGCCGTGCGGCCTTCTGGGCGAACATGAACCAGCCGAACATCACGGACATGTTCAACTTCCAGCACGGCACGGCGGCACCGAAGTACTCCAACCGCACCACGGGTGGCGTGAACGGGCAGGATCAGGAGTTCCCGGACACCGACCTCCCGATGTGGCGTTTGGGTGACGTCTACCTGATGTACGCCGAACTGCAGCTGCGTGGCGGTGGCGGCACGGCTGGTCAGGCGCTGACGTACGTGAACGCGTTGCGTGGTCGTGCGTACGGCAACGCCACCGGCGATATCACGGCGCCGACCCTGAATCTCGCGTTCGTCCTCGACGAGCGTGCACGCGAGCTCTATATGGAAGGTCACCGCCGTCAGGACATGATTCGCTATGGGATCTTCACTGGCGCCACCGTCTGGACCTTTAAGGGCGGCACGGCGGCTGGTGGTACAACCGCAGCCTTCCGCGATCTCTACCCGCTCCCCGCGAGCGAGCTGATTGCGAACAAGAAGCTGACCCAGAACACCGGGTACTAATCG
>JAYTDH010000087.1:0-2899 GCA_043736095.1 Gemmatimonas sp. | reverse complement strand
GCCTTCTTCGCGCAGCACTACGCGCCGAACAACGCCGTGTTGGTGATCGCGGGCGATGTGCGCCCGACGGCGATCCTGCCGATGGTGCAGCAGTACTTTGGCCGGATCCCCGCGGCGGCGCGTCGTGAAGTCGTGACTTGCGAGTCGGCGGCGGGGTCGGGGCGCGCGATGATGAAGCGCGTCGCCGATGCGAATGCGACGCTCCCTGCGGTGTTGATGGCGTTCCGCACGATTCCGCCGAGTCATCGCGATTACCCGGCACTTGCCTTGCTCGCCACGATTCTTGGCGAAGGCGAGAGCAGCCGACTCAATCGCTCGCTGGTGCGCGCGAGCCGTGTGGCTGTGACGGCGCAGACGTTGCACGATCCCTTCGGGCCGATGCGCGAGGGCGGATTGTTCGGCGTGCTCGCGATTGCCAACGCCGGCGTGAGCGTGGACTCGCTCGCGGCCACGCTCGACCGTGAGATGCGCGTTGCGGCGGATGGGATCTCGGCCGCCGAATTGGAGAAAGCGCAGAACGCCTGGCGCGCGCGGACAATCTTCGCGCGACAGGCCGCGCTCGATGTGTCGGAAGCGGTGCAGTACGCGGCGATGTATCTCGGTGGCCCCGATGCCGTGAACGGTGAGTCCGCGCGGTATGCGGCGGTCACGCTTCTCGATTTGCGCCGCGTGGTGCGCACCTATTTGCGTCCAGAAAACTCCCTCACGCTCTTGATTGCACCGGAGGGTCGCTGAGATGCGGATGATTGCACGGCTGACCGCTGCGATGCGGATGCTCACACGGCTGACCGCTGCGATGCTGCTCGCGACACTGCTGGCGCGGTCGCTCTTCGCGCAGCAACGTCCGCCCGCGCCGCTCCCGATGGCCGAACTGCAGTTCCCACGCTTCGTGGAATTCGAACTCGGGAACGGGCTGCACATCATCCTCGTGCCGAGCGAGAAGCAGCCGGTGCTCACGATGCGCGTCGCCGTGCTCGGCGGCTCGGTCTATGATCCAGCAGCAAAGAGCGGCCTCGCCGATTTCGTCGCCGGACTGCTGACGAAGGGCGCCGGCGCCCGCACTGCTGAACAGTTCGCCGAGGCAATCGAACGCGTGGGTGGGTCGCTCATTGCGAGTGCCGGCCCTGATTTTCTGTCGATCGAAGCCTCGGTGCTTACGGGCGATCGTGAGCTTGCGTTCTCGCTGATGGCCGATGCCTTGCTCCGCCCCACGCTCTTGGCCGATGAGGTGGAGTTGCTGCGGACGCAGACGATGTCGAGTCTGACGCTCGCGCGGTCTGACCCCGAGGCGATTGCCGGACGGATCTTTGCGCGTGGCGTGTACGGCGATCATCCGTACGGTCGTCGCGCGGACGAAGCGAGCGTGCGGGCTATCACGCGCGAGGATCTCGTCGCCTTCCACACCGCCCGCGTACGTCCCACGCAGGCGCTCCTCGTGCTCGCCGGCGCGATCGACTCCACCGAGGCCCATCGACTGGCCGAACAGTCATTTGGTGCGTGGAGTGGGCGTGGCACTCCGGCCCCCGCGGCGCGAGCCGCACCGCAGCGGATGCGCACGGAGATCTTGCTCGTGCATCGGCCGGGCTCAGTGCAGTCGAACCTCTTGGTCGGCAACTCGACGTGGATGCCGACGGACACGCGCGGATACGCGCTCTCGGTGGCGAACCAGATGCTCGGTGGCGCCAGCGACTCGCGACTCTTTCAGACTCTGCGCGAGCAGCGTGGGTGGACCTACGGCGCCTACTCGGCGATTTCACGGGCCCGTGGGATGGGCACGTTTACGGCAACGGCGGAAGTCCGCACCGACGTGACGGACTCGGCGCTCGTGGAGCTCCTCGCCCAGGTGCGACGTCTGGGTGGCGAGCCGATGCCGGTGGTGGAGTTCGAGCGTCAGCGGCAGACGATGGTAGGGCGCTTCCCACTGCAGATCGAGACGGCGGGGCAGGTCGCTGCGCAGGTGGCAACGGCCCGCTTGCTCGGGCTCGCGCCGGACTACGTGCCGACGTATCGCCAACGGCTCGCGTCCGTGACGCCGGAGCAGGCGCAGGCCGCGGCGCGATCCGGAATGCGCGCCGACGCGGCGCTCGTGGTGGTGGTCGGCGACGCCGTCGCGTTACGCGAGCGGCTCTCGAAGATTGCTCCGGTGACGTTGGTGGATGTTGATGGCGCGCTGCTTTCGACGGAAACACTGACGGCGCGTCCGACAACGCTGGCCATCAGTCCAGCGGCACTCCGCGCCTCGAGTGATTCCTTTACGGTGCTGGTGCAAGGGCAGCCGTTCGGCTTCCAGACTATGGAACTCAAGCGCACCGCGGATGGGTGGGAGTTTTTCGAGCGTTCGTCGCTCGGACCAATCATCCAGCAGACCACCACGGTGCGATTCACGCCGGCGCTGGCGATGCGATCGACGGAGCAGAGCGGGCGATTCCAAGGGAAGGAACTGCGGCTCACTGTCTCGTATGCGAACGGCACGGCGCGCGGCGAAGGCGTGACGCCTGGAGCGGGCGGGATGCAGAACGTGCGCTATGCCGACGTGGCGATCGCCGACGCGACGCTCGACGACAATCTGATGGTGGCGATGTTGCCCTACTTCGCGTGGGCTCCGGGTGCGACGATCAACGTGTCGGTCTTCGCCTCGGGGAAGGGCGTGCTGGAGGCGCGGTCGTTCCGGGTGATGAGCGAGGAGACAATCATCGTGCCGGCCGGGACATTCGCTGCGTATCGCGTGGCCTACGAGGGTGGTGAGGCGCCGGGGACGTACTGGATTGAAGTCGACGCGCCGCATCGCGTGCTGAAGTTTGGGCCGGCAGCGGTGCCCTTGGAGTTTGTGCGGGTCAGGTAGTGTGAGATGACCACGAAGGCACGAAGGGCTCCGATGCCTGCCACGCATCGGAGAGAT
>JAYTDH010000086.1:0-6486 GCA_043736095.1 Gemmatimonas sp. | reverse complement strand
CCCCATCGCGCTTCGCGTCAATACTCGCCACGATGCATTGGGCGCCGAATAATTCTGCGCCCTCGGTGATCAACGCCGGGCGGCGCACGGCGGCGGAGTTCACTCCGACCTTGTCCGCGCCAGCACGGAGTGCGGCGGACATGGACTCCACGGAGTCGATTCCGCCACCGATCGTGAGCGGGATAAACAGCCGCTCGGCAGTTCGGCGTGCGAGTTCGAGTGTGGTCCCGCGGCGTTCGTGCGTCGCCGTGATATCAAGGAAGACAATCTCATCGGCGCCTTCGGCCTCATACCGCGCCGCGAGTTCCACCGGGTCACCGACGTCCCGAAGCCCGACAAACCGCGTCCCCTTCACCACGCGTCCGTTGTTGACATCGAGACAGACAATCAGGCGTCGCGTAAGACTCACTCGACCTCCAGCGCAATCGTGCCCTTCGTGCTGAACACCGCACCACTGTCGCGCGCCGCATCGCGGAGCGCGAAGCCGAGCGCCTTGAAGGCGGCCTCCACAATGTGGTGACGGTCGTCGCCGCGGATCACGAGCAGGTGCAATGTGAACTTGGCGGAGTCGCAGAACGAACGCATCCAGTGCTCGTACAGCGAACTCGGGATCGGGCCCTCGTAAAAGGGACGTCCGCCAACGTCGAGCACGGCCTGCACGAGCGCCTCATCCATCGGCACGGTCCGGTCGCCATACCGCGCCGCGGTCGCTGGCATCACCTTCGCAATCGCTGGCCCAACTGTGAGCGCGACATCCTCGATGAGGTGATGCCGCAAATCCCCTCGTGCGGTAATCGTCAGATCGATCCCGCTGTACTTCGCGAGCGCGGTCATCATATGGTCGAGGAAGGGGATCGACGTGTCGATCTTCGCGAGACCCGAGCCGAGCCGAGCTTCGACACGGATCTGCGTCTCCTTCGTGGAACGTTCGACGACCACCGCCGGCACTGCGCGCGCTTCGGACTTGCTCATTCTGCGAACTCCTCGGCGACGACTCGTGGGTCGAGCGCATCAGTATAGAGTGCCATCCCTAGGACCACCGCGTCCACGCCACGGTCCTCGAGTGCGCGCAAATCCGTCATCGAGCCCACGCCTCCGGACGCGATGACGGTCCACGGTGAAACATCGACGACGTCCGCCATCAGGTTGAGATCCGCACCAAGCATCTTTCCTTCCTGATGCACGGCGGTCACGAGCAGGCCGGCGAGCGGCAGGTCGCGCAGCTCTTGGATGAGATCGAGAACGTCGCGCGTCGTCTCCTTGCCCCACCCCCGCGTCACGACATTGCGCCCGCGCACGTCGGCGGCGAGCACCAGTCGTCCCGGGAGTCGCTCCGCTTGCTCCTCGAGCCAGCGCGGATCCTCAACACCACGCGTGCCCACCACGACGCACTCCGCGCCATCCTCGAGCAACGCGTCGATCGCCTCATCATCGCGGATTCCGCCGCCCACCTGCGCGGGAATCGTGCTGTGGAAGAGCAGGTCGCGGATAAGCTCGCGGTTCTTCCCGCGGCCGGTCGCGGCGTCTAGATCGACGATGTGTAACCGAGAGAAGCCGGCCGCGATCCACTGACGCGCGACTTCGAGGGGATCGTCGAGGCGCACCGCCTCCTTGGTGTAATCACCGCCGACGAGTTGGACACAGCGTCCGTCGCGGAGGTCGATTGCAGGAATCGCGAGCATCAGCGGGTTACCACGGTGGAGGGATCACGAAGAGTCGAACGCGCGGCCTCGAGGAACGCCGAGATGAACCGCACCCCCGGAGCACTGCTTTTCTCTGGGTGGAACTGTACGCCGGTGCACGCGCCGAGGCGCACCCCCGCCGGGAACCTATCCGCGCCGTGTGTGGACCACGCAGTCACGACGGTGGGGTCTACTGGGCGACACACAAAACTATTGGCGTAGTATGCGATGCCGAGTCCACTCGAGGCGAACAGCGGACCGCGTGCGTCGTCGAGCGAATTCCATCCGATCTGTGGCAGGCGAGGGGCCTCCAACTTGGTGACCCGTCCCGGAATCACCCCGAGACCCTCCCCTGCTCCCTCGTCGCTGGCGTCAAAGAGCAGTTGCATTCCGAGACAAATCCCGAGAGTCGGGAGTCCGCCGAGGATTGCGGCGCGCATCGCGTCGCGACCTGCGCGCAGTCGCTCGGCCGCCGGCGCGAAGGCGCCGACACCCGGCAGAATAAGCACGTCGGTGTCGAGGGCATCGCTTGCATCCGTCTCGACGCGGACCACGCGATCGATGCCGGTCAGCGACTTTACGAGCGAGTGCAAGTTCCCCGCGCCGTAGTCGAACACGGTGACCCGCATCATGCCCAGATCTCCTCTGCGGCGTCCACGACACGCTGCAACTGTTCCCACGGCGCAAGCCCGATACGCAGCGCTTCGCCGATGCCGTTAAGTCCACTGAACGCGCGTACCCCAATCCCGCGCTGACGGAATTGTTCAGCGATCTCGGCCGCCGGATCCGCGAGCTGGAGAAAGACGAAGTTTCCCTCGGACGGCCACACCCTGATCCGATCGCGACCCTCGAGGGCGGTGTGCAGCCGAGCGCGCATACGACACGCCTCGCGCACCGTCTCCGCAATCCACGCCGCGTCATCGCGTAATGCACAGAGTGCAGCGGACTCGCTCACGGACGTCACCTTATAGGGCCCGCGTGCCTTCGCGACCGCCGCGACGAGCGCCTCGCCCCCTACGCCGTATCCGATGCGCAGCCCGGCAAGCCCCCACGCCTTTGAGAAGGTACGGGTCACGAGCACATTTTCTCGCGCAGCGGCTTCGCGACGGAGATCGTGTGCATCGGTGAACTCGGCGTACGCTTCATCGAGCAGCACGACGCCCGGTGCATGATCAAAGAGTCGGACGAGCTCCGCGCGCGAGGTGACCGTGCCGGTGGGATTGTTTGGTGAGCAGACATAGATGAGCGGTGCCTGAGTGGCGAGTAGCCCATCGATGTCCATCGCTCCCTCCGCGGTGAGCGGAACACCAACGGGCTCAAGGCTTCTGAGTCGCGCGAAGTTTGGCACCATCGTGAACGACGGGTCTGCATGCGCGACGCGGCTTCCTGGCTCAACAAGCGCACTGAGCGAGGCGTCAATGACGTCATCGCTACCACAACCGACGACAATGTTCGCGCGTGCCACATTGAGTTGTGTCGCGAGCTCAGTGCCGAGGGTGCCCACGCTGACATCGGGATAGCTACGCAGCGAATCAACCGAAGCGCGCTGGATTGCGGCGAGTGCGGCTGGGGGCGTACCCCAGAGATTCGTGTTGTCGCGGAGGTCGAGCGTCACCCCCTCGAGTGGCGATGGCGCGTAGAGCGGCACTCGCTGGAGATCGCGCAATACCGGTATGGTCATGACTCTCCCCATTGCCGAGCGGTGGCGGCGTGCGCGGGTAATCCTTCGGCCGTCGCGAATACATCGACGTCATGCGCGAGTGCGCGTGCGGTCTCGCGACCGATCTTTTGCCAGGTCGTCCAGCGCACGAAGTCGAGGGTGGAGAGCCCGGACCAGATCCGCGAGAGTCCGCCGGTTGGCAGCACGTGATTCGCTCCGCTCATGTAGTCGCCGAACGCCACGCTCGCGCTCTCACCCACGAAAATTGTCCCCGCACTCCGGAGCTGCGCGAGTGTCGCGTCCTGCGTCGCCGGCGCCACCACCAACAGAAGATGTTCGGCCGCCCAACTGTTCGCGAAGGCGATTGCTTCGTCGCGCGAGGAGACGGTGAGCAATCCACCACGCGCCGCAAAGGCGGCACGGATTACCTCGGCACGTGGCTCCTCTCGCACGCGCGCGGAGAGCTCGCGATCAACAGCGGCGACAAGCGACAGCGCATCGGACACGAGGACTACGGCGGCTCTCGGGTCGTGCTCGGCTTGTGCGAGCATCTCCCGCGCGATGACGACGGGGGATGCCGAGGCATCGGCGAGCACGAGGAGCTCACTCGGCCCGGCGGGTGAGTCGATGCCGACCATTCCGGAGACTTGGAGCTTCGCCTCCGCGACCCAGGCGTTGCCGGGACCGACGAGGCGATCAACCGCAGGGATTGTCGCCGTGCCGTATGCCATCGCGCCAATCGCGCCAGCTCCACCGACAGCGAAGACGCGATCCACACCGGCGATGACCGCTGCGGCAAGCAGTACGGCACTCGGCGAACCCGAGGCATCGGGGGGTGAGCAGACAATCACCTCGCGCACGCCGGCGACGCGCGCGGGGATTGCGCCCATGAGCAGTGAACTCGGATACGTGGCCCGCCCGCCAGGCGCATAGACGCCGACGCGGGCGAGCGGGTCGGGTCGGCGACCAATCACGGCGCCGTCGACCGTCACGACTTCGCTCGCCATCGGCCGGAATGCTTCGTGCACGGCGCGGATATTCGCCGCCGCACGCTCCAACGCTCGGCGGAGCGCGGGATCGAGCGAGGCCAATGCCGCTTCCCACGAAGTGCGCGGAATCTCGACGGAGTCGAGCGTCGCGCCATCGAACTCACGCGCCAACGCCACAAGTGCGACATCCCCCTCACGGCGTACGCGCGCGAGAATCCGTGACGTGTCGTCGCGGATGCCGGCATCGCCAGAGGTCGAGCGATCAAACAGCGCGCGTCGTTGCGCGGCATCGAGTGCGGCAACGCTCCCACGGACGGCGAACGCGAGCGTGCTCATGCGAGCAACCGCTCGATACGCGTCACGAGTATCCCCTCTGCCCCGATCGCCTTGAGTGCGCTGATTGTGCGGTACACTCCCGCTGCGGGGCAGACCGCGTGCACCGCGACCTTGTTGCCTCCATTCATCACATCGATCACGGTGGGACCCGAGATGCCAGGCAAGATTCGCTTCACTTCATCGAGGCGTTCGCGCGGAACATTCGCCATCAAATAACGCTGTCCGCGCGCCGCGAGTACCGAGGCGAGTGCATCGACGAGTTCACGCAGGGTTTGATCGCGTTCGCCCGTTGGCGCATTGCCGCTCGCCGCGCCAGCGACGACCAACCGCGCGGTCGACTCGAGGACCGTCCCGATTTCCCGGAGCCCATTGACGCGCAGTGTGGAGCCGGTGGAGGTGAGGTCAACAATCACATCGGCAATGCCGAGGTGCGGGGCGATTTCGACTGCCCCAGAGACCGGCACCAGCGTCACGCGCTTGCCCTCGGTAGCGAAGAAGCGCTCGGTGAGTTTCGGAAATACCGAGGCCACACGGGCTCCGTCCGCGATGTCAGAAACGGCACGGACGCCGGAGTCCTCGCGGGCGGCGACCACCAGACGGCAGCGACCGAACCCAAGGTCGAGGCGTGACTCCAGAGAGCGCCCCGACTCCGAGACGAGATCCCATCCAGTGATCCCCGCATCGGCGGCGCCATCGGCGACGAACTCGGGGATGTCCTGGGCGCGGACGAAGATTGCCTCGAACTCCCCGCCCAGGGAGGCCACGAGGGCGCGCTCGGAGGAGGCCCGTACCTCAAGGCCCGCATCGGCGAGGAGCGAGCGCGCATCGTCGTTGAGGCGGCCTTTATTGGGAATGGCAAGACGGAGCATTGGGCAGGATCAAAGTAGACGGACAAATAAAAGGACCCGTCCGAGAGCTTCGGACGGGTCGAGGGTATCGGGCGGTCGCCGTGTGGAGCGCTTAGCGGCTCCCGGCCATGCTTATCCGCCCCCCAAGACCCGTCGGGCCGTGGTGCTGATGGACATGGTGGTGGCGGTCAAAGCGCATCATGATGAGCGGAAGCCTAGTGGGGGGAAGTGGGGCGCGTCAACTGGGAAAGTTGTTCGCGTCCGGGGGGGAACTGGACGGTTGTTCAGAGGGTTCCAGTTGTCTCTACGCTAGGCTTGTGATATTTTTCACAACCTGCGGGAGACCCGCAGGTCAAAGCCCATCACAATTCTTGCTGTTCGGCCGGGAGGCTATTCGCAATGTTGTTCAATCGTCTGGCGCTTGTTGCTTCTGTTGTCACCTTCGCTGCCTGCGGTGGCAGCTCTGATTCTGCGCCGGCGGCTGAGACCACGCCGGCCCCGGCCGCCGAGGCCGCTGCGGCCCCTGCCGCAACGGGCACGGTAGCGTTCGCACCGGCGACGGGAAAGACGTACGAAGTCCGAATGGTCGGCGATGACAAGGGTTACCGCTTCGAGCCGGCCAACCTGACGATCAAGTCGGGCGACGCCGTGAAGTTCATCGCGATCTCTGGCTTCCCGCACAACGTCGCCTTCGCGGCGACCGGCCTGGCCGAAGATGTGAAGAAGCAGCTTGATGCGAACTTCGGCACCTTCCGCATGGCTGAGCTCTCGTCCGCGATGTACATGACGGCCAACGAGTCCGCGACGATTTCGTTCGCGAACATCCCCGCTGGCAAGTACGAGTTCAACTGCACGCCGCACCTCGCGATGGGCATGAAGGGCGTCCTAACAGTTCAGTAAGACATCGCGCCGCGCGTCTTCAGCACGCGTTGCGCGAGCCGGGGGGGGGGGGGGGGGGGGGGGGGGCGCCC
>JAYTDH010000085.1:0-9787 GCA_043736095.1 Gemmatimonas sp. | reverse complement strand
GTCTGGCCTTCGGGCGAACGGAATGTGGCGAGCAGTTGGCGGAGCGTGATGTCGCCATCAGAGCCGAGCACGCCGCCGCGCCGAATCGGGATGTTGGCGAGCGTACCCGTAAGGCCGATCGCACCCGACCGTGTGCCGAGCTCCACCGTGCCGCGGTACTGAATGCCATCGCCCAGCGTCCAATACATCCCGCTCTGACCATCAAAGCGTCCGGTGGTGAGGAGGTAGCCCGCCGCGAACGACGCGCTGATGGGACGCGCGGCGGCCCCCGGCATCGGTACGCGGATTAGCTGGGCGTGGAGCGGCAGCGCGGGCATCGCCAGAAGGGCGGCCGCGAGAGCGAGGGCGCATGGGAATGCGCGGGTGCGAGAGGTCATCACGATGGGTAACTTAGGGGAGTAGCAGGGCCTGCGACACCGGTGGTTGTTGCCGCGCCTCTCCTCTGACCCCTCCCCGTCGTGCTCGATCCCCGCGTCACTGAGCGTCGCAATCCGCGCAGTGCAGACATCGACCTCGCGTCAGCGCTCGAGATCGTGGACCTCATGAATGGCGAGGATCGCACGGTCGCCGACGCGGTGGCCACGCAGCGCGAACCGATTGCGCGGGCCGTGACGCTCGTGGAGGAAGCCTTCCGCGCGGGGAGGCGACTCTTTTACGTCGGTGCCGGTACCTCTGGTCGACTCGGCGTGCTCGATGCGTCTGAATGTCCCCCCACATTTGGCTCCGATCCCTCGCTCGTGCAGGGGATTATCGCTGGAGGGGCACCGGCGCTCACGCGCTCGCTAGAAGGGGCTGAGGATCGTCCCGAGGGTGCGCGAGAGGATCTCGCGGCGGCGGGCGTTGCGGCGGGCGATGTGGTCGTCGGCATCGCCGCGAGCGGGACGACGCCGTACGTCCGCTCTGCCTTGCAGTACGCGCGCAGCGTTGGGGCACGCACGGTTATCCTCGCCTGCTCGCCGCCGCCGGCCGAAGTCGTCGCCGATGCCGATGTGGCGATTCTCCCCATCACGGGACCCGAGATCGTGACGGGCTCTACGCGACTCAAGGCTGGCACCGCGACCAAGCTCGTGCTTAACACCATCACCACCGGGGCCATGGTGCGTCTCGGCAAGACGTACGGCAACCTGATGGTCGACATGAAAATGTCGAATGACAAGTTGCGTGATCGCGCCGAACGGATGGTCATCACGGTGTGCGGCCTCGAGCGGAACGCGGCGCGCGAGTTGTTGCAACGCGCCGAGAACAGCGTGAAGCACGCGATTGTGATGCACAAGCTCGGCGTCGAGCGCGCCGAGGCCGTCCTCGCACTCGGCGCCGCGGGGGGCGTGATTCGCCGGGTCGTGACCGACGCGCCACCGCCGGTGGAGCGCGCGTGAGCGATATCCGGCGTGAGGATGTGCTGGTCGGGCTGATGTCCGGCACCTCACTCGATGGGATCACCGCCGCCGTGGTGCGTTTCGCGGAGAATGAGCACGGCGCGGTCACTCCGCAGTTGTTGGCCCACGTGGAGCGGCCCTACGCCGCGGGGCAACGCGCGCGTTTGGCGACGGCGATGGTCGGCGCGTCGCCCGCCGAGTACACGCGGCTCGACTTTGCACTGGGCGGGTGGTTCGCCGACGCGGCGGTGGCGGCGATTGCCGAAGCTGGCGTCGCTCGCGAAGACATCCGCGCGATTGCGTCACACGGGCACACGGTGTGGCATACGCCGCCGCACGGCACGTGGCAGTTCGGTCAACCCGCGGTGATTGCCGAGCGCACCGGGATTGATGTGATTGCCAATTTCCGCGTGCGTGATCTCGCGGCGGGGGGGCAGGGAGCGCCGCTTGTCCCGATGGCCGATGCGCGCCTCTTTGCGCGTCCAGATGGTTGGCGGCTCCTCCAGAATCTCGGGGGAATCGGGAATATCACGGTGCTGCCGCCGCTCGCCGCCGGCGATGCGGATCTGGTGTCCGTGCGCGCCTTCGACACAGGCCCCGGTGTATGCGTGATCGATGGTGTCGTCCGGTTGCTGCGACCCGAGATGACCTACGATCTCGACGGCAAGCTTGCGTTGAGCGGCGCGCCGATCGAGCGGGTGATTGAGGACTGTCTTCGCGACCCCTGGTTCGCGGCGCCACCGCCCAAGAGTACGGGGCGCGAACGCTTCACCACCGCGTACATCGCTGAGTTCGTGGCCAAGTGCCGCGACGCCAAGCCGCAGTGCTCCGACGAGGACATCATCGCCACGGCGGTCTGGTTCACGGCGCGGAGTATCGCGCGTGCGGTGGAGCAATTCGTTCCACAACCCGTCGCCGATGTGCTGCTCTCCGGTGGCGGTGCGCGAAACGCGGCGTTGCGCGAGGCGATTGCCATGACGCTCTCGCCGCGACTCGTGCGTCCCTTTGGCGAGTGCTACTTCGATGGCGATGCCAAGGAAGCTGTGGCCTTTGCGTTCCTCGGCTGGCTGCATCTGCGTGGGAGCGCGGGCAATGTGCCGAGCGCGACCGGCGCGCGCGGACCGCGTGTCCTCGGCGCCCTGTATCCCGCGTGACAACGCCCGTCGCGGCGCTCCTGATTCCGGAGCTGCGTTGGGATCCTGATCGCGGCTTCACCTGGCTCCGCGGCGCGATTGACGATGCACTGGAGATTGGTGTTGGCGGATTCGTCATTCGCAATGGTCCGCGCGCGGACGTTGCTACGCTCGTGGGCGAACTCCAGCGCGACTCACGATATCCGCTTCTGATTGCTGCGCGCACGGAGCGCGGCGCCGGTGAATGTTTTGCCGGCGCGACTGGGCTTCCACCCTTCGGTGCGCTCGGCGCGTTGCACGATGAGGATGTGGTGCGGCGCGCGGCGCGTCTCACCGCGCGCGAGTTGCGCACGATGGGGATTAACTGGGCGCTGGCCCCCTGCGCGGATCTGGCGACCGATGCGCAGAACCCCTTCCTCGGCGCGCGCACGTTCGGCGCGGATCCGCAGCGCGTCGCCGAGTGGACGGTCGCGTGGTCGGATATGTGTCAGTCCGAGGGCGTGCTTGCGACCGCGCTGCATCTGCCGGGAGTGGGGAGTGCGCGCGTTGATCCGGCGCTCGCGCCGGCGAGTGTGGAGACGCCCGGCGCGCAGCTGTGGAGCGAGGATCTCGTGCCCTTCCGTGCCGCCGTGGACAGCGGCGTGGCAACGGTGCTCGTGTCGCAGGTGTCGTATCCTCGTCTTGATGCGAGTGGCGTGGCGGCCGCTCAATCCTCGCTCATCCTGAAGGAGATGATGCGCGGCGAACTCCAGTACGAGGGCTTGTTGGTGAGCGACGGACTCGGTGCGGGGCAGGGTGACGAAGCGGTGAATGCCGTGGAGTCCATTCGTGCGGGTTGCGATCTGCTACTCGCCCCGCACGACGTGACGGGAGTCGCCGATGCCCTCGATGCGGCACTCATCGCCGGCACGATTCATCCGGATGCCGTCGACGCGGCGCTGGCTCGTCGCGCCTTCTGGGCGGACTGGGGACGTGGCGGAGTGGTGCATGAGCCCACGCTCGCGGATGTGCTCTGGGCGCGTCAGGTGAGTGACACCGTGGTGTTCGCCGCACGAGGAGTCTTCACGAACATCGGGCCGGTAGTGGACGTCATACTGGTGGACGACGACGCCGATCCGGCGCGGCGCGGGGAGGGGGAGCGATTCGACCCCTTTCTGGCGACGCTGCGAGCGATGGGCCTCGGGCCGCGTGCCGTGGAGGGACCGACCGAGGATGGTCGCGGTGCGGTGGTGATTGCCGTCCGTGGCGAACCGGCGAATGGCCGTGGACGGGCGGGGTACACCGTCGCGACGCGGCGACGCGTTGCGACGGCGGTGTCCGAGGCACGCGCGGCACGGCGTTCCGTGGTCGCCGTGCTGTTTGGCCCTCCGGCGCTGGCTGCGGAGGTCCCCGAAGTCTCAAATGTGATCTGCGCCTGGAGCGGGGACCGGGCGATGCAAGAGGCCGCCGCCCGACGGCTCGGCTGAATCCGAACCTCGCCGTAGGTAGCGCCCGTAGATAGTCTATACGCTGACCTCCAACGATCGCATGCCCGACTTCACCGCCACCCTGCAGAATGCGCTCGCGCCGAGCTACGTGCTCGAGCGTGAGCTTCCGGGCGGCGGTATGAGTCGGGTCTTCGTCGCGACAGACTCTGCGCTCGGGCGAAAGGTGGTAGTGAAGGTTCTCCCGCCCGAGCTATCGGCGGGGGTAAATCATGAGCGCTTCCGGCGCGAGATTCAGATCGCCGCGCAGCTGCAGCATCCGCACATCGTGCCGCTCCTCTCAGCGGGCGAGCAGGGCTCGTTGATCTGGTACACGATGCCGTATATCAACGGCCACTCGTTGCGCGACGCCATCGCGCGGGGCGAGTCGTTCACCGTGCGCGACTGCATTCGCCTGATGCGCGAGGTTGCCGAGGCGCTCGACTACGCGCATGGCATGGGCGTGATCCATCGCGACATCAAGCCAGGAAATGTGTTGCTCTTGGGGACTCACGCTCTCGTCACCGACTTCGGCGTGAGTAAGGCGATCTCTGCCTCGATGCCATCGTCCGGCTACACGAGCGCCGGGATGGCGATTGGCACGCCAGCGTATATGGCGCCAGAGCAGATCGCGGCCGATCCGGCGGCGGATCATCGGATGGATCTCTACGCGCTCGGACTCCTCGCCTATGAAATCCTGACGGGAAAGGTGCCGTTCAAGGAGGCGTCGCCGCAGCAGACGATGGCGGCACAGCTGACGCGCGATCCCGTGCCAGTCGAGTCGACACGCGTCGATGTCCCCGTGGCGCTCGCCCAGTTGATCAAGCGGCTGCTCGCGAAGGCCCCCGACGATCGTCCCGCGACGGCGGCCGTCGTGGTCGAGGCGCTCGACGACATCAGCCTAACTTCGGGCGAGACGCGGGCAATGGCGACCACGCGCCGCGGTCGATTCGCGAGCGTCGCGCGCACCGTCGTGGTCGCGGGCGCGGGGCTCGCCTTGGTCTTCGCCGCGTGGCGCATGGGACAACAGCGCGGCGAGGAGGTGGTGGTGGGCCAACTCCGCGACTCACTCGCGGTGGCGGAGTCACTGCAGTCGATGGCGCCGGCCGCCACGATGCTTACGCGCGCGGACTCGATGGCAATCGCCCAGGCGGTCTCAGCGCGGATGGCCGCACGCCCCACGCCCGTATCCTCGGCGCGGCAGGATGACCCCGTGGTGATCGCGGCGATCGTCGACTCCATCCGCGCGCAGATCCAGCGGATCGTGCTCGACTCGTTGATGCGGACGCAGGCGCGCATCGCAGCGATGCCGGCACCGGCGTTCGTCTCGATCGGACCGAGCGGTGCGCCGCGCGGTCCACGTCGCGTCGTGATTGCGCTTCCGCGAAGTAATCGGGCCCGCGCTGATCTCGACGCGGCGGCAATTGTCATTGCCGATACGCTGCGACGCGCCTTTGATGCGCATCCCCGCTACGTCGTAGTGCCGGCGGACTCCGTCGCGGCCGCGCTCGCCGATTCTCGTACCGTCAATACGGTGCAGGAGCGGCTGAACGCCGATATCATCGTCTCGATCTCGCTCGTTCCCACGCGCGATAGTCTCATCCGGCTCATCCAAGTACGCGATCTGCACGCGCCGGGAGGGCAGGCGGTGCGCGTGATTTCTACGTCCGCCGTGCCGAATAATCCCACGGCGAGCGTGGAGAACGTCGTACGCGAGACCTTCCGCACCTTGCAGGAGATCGATCGCACGGGCCGCGAGACCATGCGCGCGCGTGCTTCCGTGCACGGCACGACACCACCCGTACCGCCCGTTCCTCCCTCGGTGGTCCAGCGGCCCTGAGCAGGCCGCTGTCGCCTAGTGGATGATGCCGCGGGCGTCGGCTGGGAGTTGGGCCGCGAGTCGCGACGGCGGCACCGCGTAGACGATGCGCCCACCACTCTCACTCGCCCCGCCGTAAATCACACCGACTACGACGCCGCGCCCGTCGAACACCGGAGAGCCGCTCGATCCTTCGGCGGCGAATGCATCAAGCTGGAGTGTCGCCGGCACGATCTTGCTCACGGTGCCAACGCTGAGGCTCGCGGCCGGACGCAACGTGTTGATGCTTCCTTCCATCCCTGCCGTCCCGGTGCCGAGTGGGTAGCCGAGAATCGCGACCGGCGCGCCGACACCCGCGGTGCTGCCGTCAGCCGCCACGCCGCTCACCACTGGGTACGTCCCCGGCGTGGTAATGCGCAGAAACGCGAGCTCGTCGGTCTCACTCACAATCTCGATGCTCGCGCGCTTCCACTGCGAGCTCGTGCCATCGAACGCCACGGCGATGCGCTGCGCGCGAACGCCCGCCTGGTTCTGCACCACGTGCCGATTCGTCACAATTAGTCCGCTCTCCAGCACGTTGAACCCGGTGCCTGTAGAGCGTGTCGAGTCAGGGAACTCCACAACGAGGAATACCACCGCGGCCTGATTGGCTGCGGCAATCGCGGCGTAGTCCATTCCCGCGATAGACGCCGTGCGGGTCTGTGACGCGCGCATGCGGGCCGCGTACGCCGACACATCGCCACCACTCTGTTGCTGCGCACGGAGCTCACGGGCGAGGCGCTCAGTTTCGGCCTGTGCGGCGGCGAGTGAGGCATCGGCCATCCCCGTCTGAGCGAGATTGGTCTGTAGGGACCGCGTCAGCGTATCGTTGGCCGCGAGGAGCGTCGCGAGTTGTTGCCGTGTTTCTGCGGAGTTCTTGCGAGTCATCCAGACGGCGCCGATCGCCGCGACAATCACGACCGCCGCGAGCGCCGTCACCATGCGCTTCAGCGAGCCGGTCTGCTTCTCCACTGCCATCGCAATCCGAATATCCGTGGAGGGTCGCGCCTGCTTGACTGGCGCGTTGGAGATCGGCGTGGCCATGCGCGTAGCGGGCGCATCGACCGCGCCCACCACATGGAACTCCACCTCGGGACCATTCGCCCCAAAGGTGAGGACCTCGCCGTGGTGGATGTCACGCTCACCAGTAACGCGCTGGCCATTGACGAACGTGCCGTTCGTGGAGCCGAGATCCACCAGCGTGTAGCGATCGCCTGCCGTGCGTAGTTCCGCGTGCCGCGACGAAACATCAAGGTCGCGATCCGCATCGAAGCGGAGATCGTTGATTGGATGCCGACCGATGGCGATGATCGATTTGTCGAACCGTTCCTTCGCACCCGAGCGCGCGCCGCGCGTGATCCGGAACTCGACGGCCATCAGCCGCGCAACCACTGGAACAGCACGACCAACGCGACCAATGCAGCGACAAAACTGAAGAACATCTTCAGCGTGCTGTCTGGGATCCACCCGCCGGGCGGCGGTGGCGGCGGGAAGTTTGCGCGAAGCTGCGGAGCAATCTCGACCGTCGGTCCATCCCCCGCGCTCCCGGCAATCATCGCCCCCGGATTCACTGGCGCCATCTCCAGCGTCGGGACGTCGCCTTCATCGAACGCGCTCAATTGCGGGATCGACGCACGGTCTACCGGCATCGTCTGGCGATCGCTTGAGCCTCTGTACGTGCGATGCTGCACGATTTCCGCACCATTCTCCATCAGGCCGTCGCCTTCGAATCGCGCGGCGACCACCGTGATGTTGTCTGGTCCGCCCGCCTCGTTGGCTAAATCGATTAACCGCTTGCAGACGTTCACGAGGTCTGGCTCCTCGTTCACCACCTGCGCGATCTCGTGAATGCGCACCTGACCCGAGAGACCGTCGGAGCAAAGAATCAGCACATCGCCACGCATCACCTGCTGCGACGTGAGATCGACCTTAATCTTGGGCTCGGGGCCAAGCGCCTGCAGGATGATGTTCCGTCGCTCACTGACCTCGGCTTCCTCGGGCGTCATCTCCCCGGCCTCGATCAACTTCTGCATCAGCGACTGGTCCTTGGTAATCTGAATCGCCGTGCCGTCGCGCACGAGATAGCCGCGCGAGTCGCCAACCTGGCAGAGATAAAGCGTGTCGTTGAGAATGCCGGCGATGGTCGCCGTGGTTCCCATCCCACGATTCTCATGGTGCGATTGCGCGTAGGCGTGAATCTTCGCATTCGCCGTCTCGGTCGCGAGCTTGAGCGCGTGAGCGAAGGTCTCGCCATCGGCAGAGTGCGACGTGCGCCAGCGCGAGTCGAGCTCCTCAATAATCGCTTCGACCGCCATCGAACTGGCGACCTCACCGGCCGCCGCGCCACCCATACCATCGGCGACCATAAAGAGAGTGCCGCGCTCGCCGAGGGCGTGCGTACGAACTTCCGGCTGGAGGGAGGCGTTCAGCGTCGTCAGCTCCGCGACGGCGAACGTGTCCTCATTGTGTTCACGCGTACGCCCAACGTCCGTGCGTCCGAAGACGTGGACCGTGATGGGACCGCGAGGAGTGGAAGATCCCGTCACAGGAGGCGAGTGCGAAGTGAGTGGCGAATTGACAGGGACATCTTATTGCCCAGCGCGGCGGGGCGCGAGATGTCCTGGCGGCGAATGGTGATACGCATCACTAACAGTCCGGAATGATTCGGTCCGCCACGAGCTGGCGGCTCTGATCACGGCTCAGACGCTTCAATTCGCGAGCGGCCGAGCACGTGCCTTCTTGATCTTCAAGCGTCAAGTTCGCTAGCAGCGAGGCGTACCAGCTTTCGGCGAGCGCGCTCCCGGTGAGCGTCGAGCGGAGACCGTCGACTTCGCCCAGAATCGAGCGTGCTTTCGTGCGTGTCACTCCACCCGCCGCTTCCAGTTCGCCCACCCAACCTGTAATCCGCGTCATCGCACTCGGCGCGCTCGACGGATTCGGCGGCGCGGTCGGCACGGACGGCACGGACGCTGGGGCCTGCTTCTCAGGACGACCAGACGTCGTCGTTGGATTCATCGGCGGGCTCGACGGAGTCGCCGTCGGGTTCGCCGCTGGGTTCCCTGGCGCGACGCCCTGTGCGATGCGTTGCGCATCCGTGTCAGGTCTGGCCCCGTCCAGCGCCGGCCGCACGAGTCCACTGGAATCCGGCGGCGTGGACTCAGAACCGCTCCCCATGAACTTCGTCGCCCCGAAAATCCCCGCAATCACCACGGCCACTCCGCCGACCGCCATCGGAATCATGTTCGACTTCTTCTCGATCGGCGCCGGCACCTGAGAGGCCGACTTTGCTGGCGACTTCAACGCATCCTTCCCCGCGATCCGCGTCGCGGGAACAGGCTTCGTCTTCGCTCCAGCGGCCGCGGCCGCACTTTGCGCCCCGATCAGCATCGTCGCGCCCTCTGGCGTCACCGCCGCGGGCGCCGGCATCTCCGAGGCGGCCTCAGCGAAGTCGCGACCGAACTGCGCCGCGCTCTGGTACCGCTCTGCCGCGTCGCGCGCGAGGCCGCGTGCCATGACCTCTTCCATCTGGTCCGGCCACGCGATGTCCGGACGAATCTCCGCGAGCGTCCGCGGACGATCCGTGAGCCGCATGATCATCGCCTCCTGCGCCGTCTCACTCGGGAACGGCAGCTTTCCCGTCAGACAGTTGAACGCCACGAGCGCGAGTGAATACGTGTCCGAGCGCCCATCGAGCTTGTCGCCCGCGAGCTGCTCGGGGCTCATGTACTCCGGCGTACCCACCACGAGCCCCGTCTTCGTCACCTTCTGCGCATCGCTCGAGCTTGCCTTGGCAATTCCGAAGTCCACGACCTTCACGAGGTCGGAGCCATCACGGTTTGTCGTCACCATGATGTTGTCCGGCTTCAGATCGCGATGCACAATCCCGGCGTCGTGCGCGACCTGCAGCGCATCTGCGGTCTGATGCACGATGCTCCCCGCACGCGCTGGCGCGAGGGA
>JAYTDH010000084.1:0-2860 GCA_043736095.1 Gemmatimonas sp. | reverse complement strand
GGTGCTTGAGGCACGCGTGCGATCGCTCGCACCGGGGGCGCGCGAGGTGTTGGTGGTCCTCGCGACGCTGGGGAGGCCCATCGTGCTGGCCCAATTCGCCGTGGCAATCGACGCCGCGCCGAGTGACGACGTTGATCCGCGACTGCTGGAGCTCGAGCACCGCGGCTTCGTGGTGCGGCACGAGGGCGAGGTGATGGTCGCGCACGATGAGATCGCCGCGGCGGCGCTGGCGTCGGCGACGACTGGTGAACGCACGGCGGCGCACGCGCGCGCGGTGCGCGGGCTGCTCGCGGGGCCGGAGAGCGAGGCGGCACTGCGGCTCGCGGTGGATCACGCGTGGCAGGCGGGCGATCGATCGGCGATGCGGAGCATCACGCTGCGGTGGATTCGGCGGCGGCGGGAGGAGGGAGATGGCGCGCCCGCCGACGAGTTGGTGCGCGAGCTCACCGGCGCATTCACCGGCGCGGCGCCGCACGAGATCCGCGCGCAGTTGTTGCGCACGGTGCCGTTCTGGGAGCGGCCGGCACGGTGGATGGTGCGCGCTGCGGCGTTCGCTCTCGTGGCGATGTCGGGACTCATGGGGTGGACGCAGTGGCGGCAGCCCGAGTTGCCCGATGTCGAGTTTATTGTGGTGACCGAGGATCCCGAGCCGCGATTACTACGTGTTGCGCTCCGCTCCGATGAAGTCTGGAGCGCCGATGCGCCGCTCGAGGCCGAACTGATTGCGCCAGAGGATCTCCAGTTCACCGCGGCGTTCGCCAATCGTTCGACGCTCACGGCGTTGCCTGATGGCGCGGGGTGGATCGGCGGGACGACCTTCCCCGATTCGACTGGGGACGAAGTCATCGTAATCGGATCCGATGGAACACTCACGCGCCCAGTCGGCCACCCCGGAGACGACGGTTGGGGATCTCTCAGTCCCGACGGAGCGCAGTTCGCGTTCACGAGCGCGCGTTGGCATCCTCGAACCGACCGATACAACCTCGGCGTCCACGATCGACGCACGGGCACCGACGGGCGAAGGTTTGCCTCCGAGACTTTCGACTCCTCTCCGCTCTGGAGTCCCGACGGCTCGCGCATCGCGTTCAATCGACGATACTTCGTTGAGCTACGCCCCTCGGCACCCTGTGTCGGATCGGTGGACGGCGCCGAGGTGCGCTGCGACTGGCCGGCGCTCGCGCGGGGTGCGATTCCGGTTACGTGGGCAGACGATGAACACCTGATCGTGATGGACGACGCGCTCAAGCTCTTCTCGATCGCCACCAGCGATGGCACGGTGACCGCGCTGGCGAGTACGTCTGGACAACACATGAACGCGCTCGGCGACCTAGAAACCCTCTGGTTCCGCTCCGATGCACGCATCCAGGGTTCGCCGCACCTCCGACTCGCCAAGATCGATGGGCGAGGTGTGAGCCGCCCCGTCACGCTCAATGGCGTCCCAATCCGCGGGAAAGTCTTCCTTGTGAACGCACGGACCCGTCGGCCGTATGTGTGGCGAGTCGCGGTAGCCGGCGTCGCCGATGGGGTGCCGATCGACCAGTCGCATCGACTGCGCCTCTTGGCGTACGACTCCTCCGGCCGAGCAATGCGCGCCCACGCTGTGCGGTTCCGCTCGCTCGACGACTCCGTGGCTACCGTCGTGAATGGCACGCTACGGCCCAAGCGGTTGGGCGTGGCCCGCGTAGAGGGTACGGTCGGCGGATGGCGCTCTGACACCGTGGAGATCAAGATCGTCGCGAGCTCTGCGGTGGATGTCGTCCGCGAGCGATGGGGCGACGATTGGACGGAGCGGTGGAGACCGTTCGGCGACCCGCGTCCACGACTGGCCTCAGCGGACGGCGGCCGCGCCGTGAATCCGAACGGGGACGGGAGTTACCCCAGCGGGATGTATCTCCAGCGCGAACTCCCGGCCGATGCTGGCGTCGGGCTGGAGTTCCGGCTTTCGCTCCCGCTCACCGCGCTCTACCAGTGGCAGGATCTCACGGTCTTCCTCTACGATGGGGTGGAGTTGGCGCAGCTCCGTGGTCGCGATCACACGAGAGGAGCGCTGCCCGTGTCGACGAACATCATCTGTCAGGTCTCCTTCGGCGGTGAGGGCGCGTTGGAACGATCGGAGATCTCGCTAAGATCGTCGGAGGCGCTCCTCGCGCGGGCGCCAACGACGGCGGGGCTGTTCAGCGGCGCGTTCCGGACGGCGAGACTTCAGCTCTTTCCGGATGGGCGGTGTGGGCTCGCGCTGGACGGGCGGGTGGTGATGATCTCAGAGGAAGCGCGGCCGATTCGCTCGCCGGCGGTGTTGATGCTGACGGGGCATTCGCGGGAGACGAATGTGTTGGTGGGGCGGATGGAGGTTTGGACGGGGGTGAAGGGGGGGGTGGATTGGGGGGTGGGGGCCGCGCGTGCGCCCACCGCTCGGTAGCGTTCGCTACTGATCCGCGCGCCGGAATGCACCCGGCGTCTTCCGGCTCTGCGGTTGTGCCTCGATGCCGAACACCGGTGTCGCCGCGCTCGAGTTGCGCTGGAACCACTCTTCGAGGGCCGGACCGATGCGCGTTGCGACGCGCTCTGTGGCGGGATGCACTCCCTTCACTGGGCGAACGCTCCAGAGCCGCAGAATCACCTCGCGCACCCCGCCCTCGGTCTGCCAGGCGAAGGGATAGTCGAGACGAATCGGCAGTTGGTCCACCGGAGAGATCTGCTGCCGCTCGGGTCCGTGGAAGTGCACATCGCCGGCAACCAACTCAACATCGAGCACGCGGACGTCATCCACCAACGAGGCAAGAATCTGCTGCACCTGCTCAAGTGTCTCGGCGTTGCGGATTTGCTCAGCAATCTCGTTGGCGCGGATCTTCTCGCCGAC
>JAYTDH010000083.1:0-4414 GCA_043736095.1 Gemmatimonas sp. | reverse complement strand
GGGAGGCGTAGACCGCGCTTACGGGCGCCGCGCGCCCGACGGCTGCGCCACGGGACCCGGCGGACGGGTCGTAGCGGCAGGCGTCGCCGGGGCCGGACGTGGCGCCGCTGCAGCGGGGGCCGGACGTGGCGCCGCCGCCGCGGGAGCCGCGCCAGTCGTTGGCATCGCGCGGATACGCGCCAATACGCGATCCGAAATATCAAGATTGCGATCCATCGAGACGATGGGGTTCGACTGTCCGCCGATATCGAAAATCATGGCGTAGCCATCGGCCTGACGGACGTCGTCGAGCGCCAGCTTAATCTGATCGAACAGCGGCTGCATCGCCTGCGCCTGCGACGACTGCGCCTCTTCCTCGAGCGCTGCAAGCGTGTCGCGATACATCGCGTCATACGCCTGCAGGGACGTGAAGCGAGCGATTTTGTCGGTCTGCGTGAGGGTGGCCGAGTCCCGCTCAAAGCCCGACACGAGGGCGTTCAGCGAATCAACCATCTTCTTCTGGCGAGCGCTCAGGATGTCGAGCCCCGCGCGCATCCGCGCCTCGGCGGCAACGCGCGCCGGCATCTCTTGAAGAATCTTGCGCGAGTCGACATACCCAACCTTTTGCGCCGAAAGCGGCGAGGCGGCAGAGGCGAGAGACACGAGGACGGCGAGCAGGCCGCCACGGAACGACACGATCATTAGGGGCTCCAGGATTAGAAGAACTGGCCGAGACGGAAGTGCAGCTGCCACTTGGGATCGGGGTTGCCGAACTGGTCGCGACGGTCGAATCCGTACGCGAAGTCGAGCCCCAACGGCCCCAACGGACTCACAGTCGAAGCACCGAAACCGGCGCCGCGAAAAAGTCGTGTGGGGTCGAAGTCACGCGGGCGATCCCAGATATTGCCCGCGTCGTAAAACGCATTGATGTAGAGACTCTGGTTGAACCGGATGCCGATCTCAGCCGTCGTTGTGAAGAAGGCGCTACCGAACGATGCCCGCTGCGCATTGAAGGTGCCGGCCGCGGTCGAGAATCCGTTGGGCGTAATCGAGAACTCCGGATATCCACGCAGCGGTTCACCAAACTGCACGCCGCCGAGCGAAAACTGCTGCGACCAGAAGAAGTCACCCGGATCGCCGAACACCGCTCCGGACTTCGCCGAGAGCCCCATCGTGAGTCGGAGCGGCGATGATCCCGGCTTCTTGCCGCCGAGCCGCGCGAGAAGCGTGTAGTTGCGCAGTTCCGTGGTGTAGCGCTGGAAAGTCGCAGATCCCCCGAGCGGGCCACCGTTGAACTGCGCGCTCACCGTCTGCAATCGACCATCGGTCGCAAATGGCATATCCACACGCGTGTCCTTGGTCATGTCGATCCCGATCGTCGATCGGAGACAGCCCTGACACCCATCCGCACCCACGCTCCCGAGGAGGCCACCGGAGCCAAAGCGCACCGACTCCAGCCCGTAGGACGTGAAGACGCGCGTAAAGCGCGACTCCGGAAAGGGGAAACCGAAGCGGGTATTGAAACCGATGCGCGTTGTCTGGCCAAAGTCAGCGATGCGAAAGCGCGCCTGCGAGTGGTACGCTTGGATCTGCCCAGAGATGCGCGAGCCGCGGATTCCGGGATCGGTGTACGAGGCATTGAAGTCGTTGATGAAACGACCATACTGCCAGTTCACGGACCCGCGCTTACAACGTCCGAAGAGATTCGGCTGCTCAAGCCCGATGAAGCCGCCCAGCCCCGTTCCCTGCCCAGCCGAGGCGCCGAAACTCACGTTGCCGGTGCGCTTTTCCTTGACACGGAAGACGATGTCGATATCGCCCGCATCATTCGCCTGACGGGTATCGGGGAACGGCATCGGCGTCTCGAAGAAGCCCAGATTGCTGATGCCCTGCCAGCTCCGGATCAGGCGATCCTGATTGAACACATCGCCCGGAATAATGAAGAGCTGCTCCCGGATGCAACTCTCGACCGTAAAGTCGTTGCCGAGGATCTCGACGCGATTGATCAGCGCCGGCGTACCCTCGCGGATGTCCCAGCGCAGTCGCACCACGGCGCTGCTATCGCTCTGATCCCGCTCGATCACCGGATTGATCTGCGCGTAGACGTAGCCTTCGTTGCTGTAGAGCGTTTGCAACTCGCGCGTAGCTTCATCCCACCGAGTGCGATCGAACACATCGGTCGCCGGCGGACGTCGCTTGATGAGTGCACGGGCGCGCTCGGTCACGGTCGGGGGGCGATCGCGGAACGGGTAGAGCGCCGAAACCTGCTCAGCGGTAAAGTGCCGATTCCCCACCACTTCAAATCCGGACACCTTGAACTGCGGTCCTTCGTCGACGGTGAGTTCGATCAGCGCCTTGCCGCGGGCTTCATCCACAATCAGCGTGTCGCGCCGGAGCTGGAAATCCACATAGCCCCGATCGCCAAACAACTTCGGCACGCGCTCGCCGAGGTCAGTCGCGTACACGTCCTCGTCGAACTCCCCGCGACGGAACCACCAGAATCCCTCTGGCTTCGTCTTCATTGCGTTGGTAATCGCCTGCGGCTCGAGTGAACCACCCCCCACGACGCGCAACCCAGAGATTGCGAGACGGCGTCCCTCGTTTACGCGGAAGGTGATGGCCACTCGGTCCTCGACGGTCGTCGTCTCCGGCTGAATGCGCGCGAGGTAGAAGCCCTCGGACTTGTAGAGCGAATCGATGCGGCGCATCGCCAGCGCGACCGTCGCGGGATCTACCGGACGCCCGATGAGCAACTCCACGCGATCCTCAACCTGCCGCGCCTGCACGTGATGTGCGCCGGCGACACTGACCGAGGCGAGGAGCGGACGCTCCTTCACGATGATCACCATCGCCGATCCTGTCGGCGTGTTGGGAAGACCGCAGCGGATTGCAACGTCGTCAAAATCCCCGGACGCAAAGAGGTCGCGAAGGGCGCGTTGAATGAGCGGGAAACTCTGCGTGTTGCCGGCGCGGAGCCCGCTGTTCGCGATGATGGTTTCACGCCCCACGCGCACGTTGCCCCGGACCACGACGGAGTCGGGGGTCAGGCAACGCGCAACCGTGGCGGACGGGTCCTGCGCGAACAATGGTGACCCCGCCGCCAAGGCGATGGCCACCAAGAGGATACGATGCATGGACACAATATACACGAGTCGAGACCGGACAGGTCCTCCTGTCCGGTCCCGGGTTCCTGGCGCCGGGGGTGGCGTCAGGCCTTGGGCGTGGCGGCGGGGGTGCGGAAATCGAGCTTCGCACCGTCCGCCGATACGTCAACTTCAATCTCATCGCCGCGGCTGAAATCGGCGAGCAGGATCCGCTCCGAGAGCGGGTCCTCGATCCACTTCTGAATGGCCCGCTTCAGGGGGCGCGCGCCATAGGCCACGTCGTAGCCATTCTTGACGAGGAACTCCGTCGCCGCGTCCGTCAGCTTCAGCGTGAGTTCCTCTTCCGAGAGACGCTTCTGCACGTCCTTCAGGAGAATCGAAACGATCTGACCAATGTGCTCCTTCGAGAGCGGATGGAACACAATCACTTCGTCAAGGCGGTTCAGGAACTCCGGATTAAAGGCGTGCTGCATCTCCTCCTTCACCTTGTCCGCGATCCGATCGAAGTTCGACACGCCATCTGTATTCCCAAACCCCAAGGTGCGGTTCTTGGTGATGTCCTTGGCGCCCACATTCGAGGTCATGATGACCACGGTGTTCTTGAAGTCGATCACGCGCCCGTAGTTGTCGGTGAGATGGCCTTCATCAAGCACCTGCAACAGGATGTTGAACACATCCGGATGCGCCTTCTCGATCTCGTCGAGCAGGATCACGCTATACGGCTTCCGACGCACGGCCTTCGTGAGCGTCCCCGAGTCCTCGTATCCGACATAGCCCGGAGGGGCGCCAATCAAGCGCGAAACGGAGAACTTCTCCATGTACTCGCTCATGTCCACGCGAATGAGTGCCGCCGGATCAGCGAAGAGAAACTTGGCGAGCGCGCGCGCCAGTTCGGTCTTGCCGACGCCCGTGGGTCCGGAGAAGATGAACGAGCCGATCGGGCGACGCGGATCCTTGAGCCCCGCACGACTCCGGCGGATGGCCTTGGCGATGGCCTTAATCGCTTCCTCCTGCGCCACGACCGAGGTGTGCAACTCCTCCTCCATGCGCAGCAGACGCGTCGTCTCGGCCTCTTGGAGACGCGTCACGGGAATGCCCGTCCAGCGGCCGACGATGAAGGCAATCTCCTCTTCCCCGAGCACCGGGCGAATCGACTGCCGCTTCGTCTCCCACTCGTCCTGTCGGGCGCGAATCTCCGCTTGCAGCTCGCGCTCGGTATCACGCAACGCGGCGGCCTTCTCGAAGTTCTGGTCGCGCACGGCCGCGTCCTTCTCGGCATTCACGCCCTCGAGCTTTGCCTTGAGGCCGGCCACCTCAGGTGGCGGCACCTG
>JAYTDH010000082.1:0-2347 GCA_043736095.1 Gemmatimonas sp. | reverse complement strand
CTTCCGGCTCGAGCGTAGACGCCCGCTCCGGCGCGCGGAAGGTCATGCGGACTTCTTCCGTGGGCATCTGCCGCAGGATCTCGAGCAGGTAGGCCGCGTTGAATCCGATGTCGAGCGGATCGCCGTCGTAACGGATGGGAAGCTCGTCCTGCGCCTCGCCGAGATCGGGCGTGCTGACGGAGAATTTGAGCATGCCGGCGTTGAACGACAGGCGGATCCGGTGTGTCTGGTCGGAAGCGACCACGCTCATGCGTTTCAGCGCGCTCGTGAACGCGGCTTTGTCGAGGATCGCGTACTTGTCATTGTCCTTCGGGATCACCTGCTCGTAGCCTGGATACGGCCCTTCGATCAGCCGCGTGAACACGGAGGTGAAGGGTGAGCGGAAGCCGAGGTGATTCTCACCCTGCGCAACCTCAAGCTCTTCTTCGGCCGGGAAGAGACGGCGGATTTGCTCAAGCGCTTTCGGCGGGATGATGAGATCTGACTTCTGTCCGGCACGCACCGGGACTTCCATCTTGGCCAGGCGATGTCCATTCGTCGCGACCATGCGCATAAGATCGCTGCGAATCTCCCAGAGTACGCCGTTGAGAATCGGGCGGCTCTCCTCGGTGCTCGCCGCGAAGGCGGTGTGGCCGATGAGTTTTTGGAGGTCTCCCGAGGGAATCCGCACGGCCTTGTCGAACTGAACGGCGGGGAAACTCGGGAACTCGGATTTGGGGAGTCCGAGCAGTTTGAACTTTGCGCGTCCGCACTCGAGGGTAATGCGTTGGTCGCCGGTGGCGGAGATCCGGACCGGAGCCGGCGGAAGTTCGCGCGCGATCTCGCTCAGCTTGCGGGCCGGAATCGTGATGGCGCCGGGCGCTTCGACGTCCGCGGTGACTTCGGTGCTCACTGCGATGTCGAGATCGGTCCCCGAAAGGCGAATTCCCTTGTCCGTGGTTTGCACGAGAAGATTCGCGAGCACAGGGAGTGTCGTTTTTGACGGCACAGCGGGCGCGACCGCGGCGAGACCTTCTTGGAGCTTCTCGCGAGTGATGGTGAAACGCATCTGCGAAGGGGCGAATGTGGAACGGCGCGAGCGCCGTCTGTTTCTATCTACTGAATTATTAAGTCAGTAGAAGTAGTAGTAAGGTGTGGACTGTGGACAAACGGCGAAAGTCCTTGCTGCATCACGTCTTCAAGCGGTCCAGCTCACGTGCACTCACCGTGGAGCCTTGGTGGATAGCTGTGGGAAAGCAGAAAACCGCCACCACAGCTGTGGGAAGGGTGTGGACTATGTGGAATGTCGAACGGTTTCCCGCACTCTGTCCACACGGTTCCGAAACTCCGCGCTTTGCTTCATGGTTTCTGCGACCCGCTCGAGGGAATGGATGACGGTGGAGTGATCGCGTCCCCCGAAAGCTTGGCCGATTTCTACGAGCTGCAGGCCCAAAATCTCGCGGGCGAGATACATCGCGACCTGCCGCGGAATGGTGAGGGTCTTGGTGCGGGTTTTGGATTGCAAGCCTTCGACCGTGACCCCCCACTCGGAGGCGACGCGCTGCTGAATTTGTCCCATACGATCCTGTCGTTCGGAACGCAGGGGAGCGGCATCGTTCGACCGCATCTTGTCCCGCAGGGCTTCGCGGGCAAGGTCCACGGTCACGACCCGGTGCTTGAGCGAGGCAAAGGCGAGGAGCTTGATGATTGAGCCCTCAAGCTCGCGCACATTGGACTGCACGTGGTCCGCGATGAAATGGAGCACATCGTCTGGAATCGTGTGCTCGAGATGGTCCAGCTCGGCCTTGCGGCGGAGGATGGCGATGCGGTGCTCAAGATCCGGTTGCCCGATGTCGGCGACCATGCCCCAGGCGAAGCGTGAGGCGAGACGCGCCTCGAGTTTCGGAATCTCGGACGGCGGCCGGTCGGAGGTCAGGACAATCTGACGCCCGGCTTCGTAGAGGGCGTTGAAGGTGTGGAAGAACTCTTCTTGCGTGGAGTTCTTACCGCCGATGAAATGGACGTCGTCCACGAGGAAGAGATCGGTCTCGCGATAGCGGCGCCGGAAATCGTGCATCGCGCCCTTGCCGATCGACGTGATGACGTCGTTGGTGAACTGCTCTGTGGTGATGTACGTGACGCGGGTTTGCGGAGCGCGGCGAAGGATCTCTTGCGCGATTGCCTGCATGAGGTGCGTCTTGCCGAGCCCGGTGGGTCCGTAGAAGAAGAGCGGGTTGTAGGTCTTGCCGGGGGCTTGAGAGACGGCCATCGCCGCGGCAGCGGCGAGGTCGTTGGACTTGCCGATGACGAAGGTATCGAAGGTATAGCGGTCATTGAGCGTGCTGAGCGTGACGCCAAACTGCTGGCG
>JAYTDH010000081.1:0-6204 GCA_043736095.1 Gemmatimonas sp. | reverse complement strand
TGTGGGCTACGACATCATCGCGCGGTTCCGCCGCCGCCTCGCGTTCGGCGGCGCGGCCTGCGTGATCTTCACGCCCGACGAGCGTGCGCGCGTTCTGGATTGAGGCCGCCGACTGAGGCGGTAGTGGGTCAGGTCGGCCGTGACAATCCGTGACGGTGCCGACCGAAAGCGCTAGGTTGGAACTATGGAAATCCCTGCCGATGTTCAGAGCGATATCGACGCGTTGCGCGCCGAGATCGAAAAGTTGGCCGCTGGTCGTTGGGACCAGAAGGCGAACAGCACTGGTAGCAAGCAGCTCCGTTCCCTTGCGAAGGGGATCGTCTTGACGGCTAAGAAGGTCGAGGAAGCGGTCAAGCGGACTACCCACTCCTATCCCTGACAGTGCCATCCAAGAAGCCCGCCAAGCTCCGGCCCGATGTCGCCGAGGTCGCCTTCCGCGTCATGCGCGAGGCGACCGGCGAAGCGCCCAAGACTCAGCCGCCGAGTGAGCGCACCGAGAAGAACGCCGAAGCGGTCAAGCGGGGGCGGAAGGGGGGCGAGAAGGGCGGAAAGGCGCGGGCGGCGGCCCTATCATCGCGCGCGAAGAGGCGCAGCGCCAAGGCCGCCGCGCAGGCGCGCTGGGCAAAGGGGAAGGGCGAGTAGTTATTTCCGCCGGATCGGTGTCGGCTTGGACGTGTGTTGCACGACGCCAGCCCGCTCAATGGTCGTGGTTCTCACCACTTCCTGCCCCTTGTTCTGTACCGCGAATCGGACGCGGTTGACCTCGTCGTCCTCGCCGCCGAAGCAACTCCGAAGCGCCGCGAGGAACTTCACGCTTTGCAGGTCGTGCGGGTCCGGGGCCGGGTTGTTCCTAACGCTTGGAATCGTGCGCGGGAACAGGTAGACGCATGGCGGCGTGAGCCGGTATTGGCCGACGGTCGTGAGTCGCGCCTCACCTCCTTGGAGTTTCGGGCACGGTCGTCCAGCCGTCCCGCAAATCCAGTCCCATACAATCAGTCCGTCCACGAGCTGGTCGCGCTCGATAATCTCCACGCCCATGCGTGTGTGTATGCCAGACCAAACGTTCTTCCGAGGGTCCGACCCAGGATTGTCGCAGACGCTCCACACGATGAACTCCTGCGCGTGGGCGGGGCGTTCAAAAATCGTCGTGTTGTTGCCGTCGAGACAGCCTTTCAATTCGATAACTGATTTGAAGCCATCGGGCAGCGTCACGGTGTAGTCGTGTCGGTTCGACCCACCCGTCGATGTCCATTCCAGGACGTAGCGACGATCCTGCATGTAGTCCAAGACCAGCCGGACGAAATCGCGCTTGATGTGCATTGTCGCAGCCTTCTGGCCGCGAATGCGCTCAATCGCTCCGCGAAAGATTCCGATTTGATAGAAATCCGCTTCGCTGTAGCCGTGCGCGCCGATCTTATGCGCCTCGACCTTCAACGCTTCGGCGAAATCCTCAATCTGCTTCTTGAGCTTCGGATTGCTCTCGCACGGAACGACGCTCATGCGACGCGAGCCGCGACAATCTCCGGCGTCGCAAGAACGGGTTCCAAGAGATTCGCAGCAAGGTGACGAACGACCGGCACCACCACGCCGTCGCCGGTCAGGTGATACGCCTCGTTGTAGTTCTCCGGCAACGCGTAGTCGTCCGGCAGTCCCATGAGGCGCGCCGTTTCGCGTCCCGACATCAGGCGCGACCGGACATCGTTCCCCTGAACCACCACGACAAGTTGGCGACTAGAACCGCCCGACGCCGTGCGGAGGCAACCAGCAACCCCATCAAATCGGATCTCCGCGCGGACTTCATTCTCGCGCGTGCGCTTGTACGCGGTGCCGATGTGTTGCCGTCCGGTCTTCTTGGCATCACTCAGCTTCTTCCGGTTTAGCTTGCTCATGCTCGCCACCAGCTTGGCGGTCTCCTCGCGGGTGTGCCACGCGACGCCCTGCGGTGTCTCCTCGATGATGTCACGAAGCCGGAGCGACCGCTTGGGCGGGTGAGGCAGCGCCCACCAAAGCCAGCTTCGGCGTGTGCGCTCGCTCAGGCGATCATGCGCGGCCCGCAGGCCGCGAGTGTGCCAGTACTCTGACGGTTCATCAGAGACGACAGCGGATGGTATGCTCGTGCCGCTCGCCACGGCCACGACAAAGAGGCGCGGGCGCGACTGTGGAACAAAGAGCGCGGCATCAATCACGACGGCACCAAACGAGTAGCCTGCTACGTGAAGCGCGTCCGCGATAGCTGAGAAATCCTTGCCATCGTGCGACGTGAGCGTGCCGATGACGTTCTCCAGCACGATCATGCGCGGGCCGCGTTGCTCCGCGTCGAGCTTTGTCACGAGGTTCCAGAACGGCCAGAAGGTGCCGGAGCGATCCCCGCGCAGCCCCGCGCCCATGCCGGCGAGGGACAGGTCTTGGCACGGGAAGGATGCCCACACGAGGTCGGCGCGATCCGGAACCTCGCTCGGGGCGACCTTGCCCACGTCCTTGGTGAGCATGCCCGCGTCACCCCAGTTGGCTCGATACGTCGCGCCCTTCTTGAAGTCAAAATCATTCGCGAAGAGGCATTGCCATTGCTCGCCCAACCCGGCTCGGGCCATGCCGCCGCCTGCGAAGAACTCAAAAAAAGTGAAGTTGTTCACGGGGAGATGCGGTACGGGGAACCAGCGAAAGCGGCAGGCCGCGTGCGGAGGACTTTGGCGGCCTAGGCCGCGCCCAAATATGAGGTGCGGCAACGGGTTACGCAATGGAAAGTTCAGAGTTGCAGATGTCGTTCCCCGCCCTTAGCTTCGGTGTCCATTCGCCCTACGAGTTGACGATGCGTGAGCATTTGACTAGTTTAATCGTCATGAACAAACTCACCGACTCCAAGCGCGCCGACATCATCCGGGCTCTCTGCGAAGGCAACTCCGTCCGCGCGACCACGCGCCTGACGGGTGCGGCGAAAGCGACGGTCCTGAAGCTGCTCGTCGAGGTTGGCGAGTTCTGCTCTGGCTATCAGGACGTAGCGATCCGCAACCTTCGCACGACGCGCGTTGAGGCCGATGAGATTTGGGCGTTCGTGGGCGCGAAGGCGAAGAACGCGACTCAGCCGGGACAGGGCGACTGCTGGACCTACACGGCGGTCGATGCCGACAGCAAGCTGATGATTTCGTGGCTCGTCGGTTCGCGCAACTCGGCGAACACTCACGCCTTCATGGTCGACATCGCTGAGCGCCTTGGGAATCGCGTTCAGCTCACGACCGATGGCCTGTCGTGGTACGTCGCGGCGGTCGAGAACGCCTTTGGCTGGAACGGCGTCGATTTCGCGCAGATCATCAAGACCTACGGGGCGACGTTGGAGCAGGGGCCGAGCCGGAAGTACAGCCCAATGGAATGCACGGGCGCGATCAAGTCGAAGGTCATGGGCAACCCGAACCCCGAGAAGGTCTCGACCTCCTACATCGAGCGCACGAACCTCTCGCTTCGGATGGGGATGCGCCGCTTCACGCGGCTGACGAATGGGTTCAGCAAGAAGGCGGAGAACCACGCCCACGCGGTGTCCCTGTTCTTCATGTACTACAACTTCTGCAAGCCGCACGGCACGTTGACCAAGGCGGCGAAGGGCATCAAGCAGACGCCCGCGATGGTGGCCGGGATCACCGATCACGTGTGGACCGTCGACGAAATCCTCGCGAAGATGGACCCGAAGTTCCTGTTACGTTGAACTGACCCACTACCGACTGAGGCCGCCGAGTTGACGGCGCCGGTACTGGACTCCATAATCGCGAGCACAACGGCGCGCCCGTCGAACAGGGGCGCCCCTCTCTCTCTCGAGGCTCCGCCATGCGAGTCGTCATGCTGTTGGCCGCGGCCTGCCTGGCCGCACCCTGCGCCGGTGCACAGGGCCGATTGGGTACAGTGGAGAAGCGGCCAAAGCTCGCCGCGGGCGCCGATACGAATGACGCCTCCCCCTACTTCGCACTCGGCGCGCGGAGTCTCGCCGATCGTCCCGACGAGGCGGCGGCAGCCTTCTACTGGGCCGCACGTCTCGACCCGAGTTCCGCCGAGGCGCTCGGCGGACGTCGCGCGGCACTACTCATGCGCAAGGTCCCCGTCCTCAAGCTGTACATGGAAGGCAGTCGTCGTGCGCGGACCTCGAAAGAACTCATCGCGATCGACACGATGCAGCTGCGCGCGCTCCGGCTCGATCCACTCTATTACCGCAAGTACGACTGGACGATGTTGATGGCGTACTATCGCGCTGAGTACCGGATCGACTATCCGACGGCTTCTGTGCAGAACATCGATTTTGCCATCCGCAGCGACTTCGACAAGGCGTCACCCTACACGCGAGGCTGGGTGGCGTACTCCGAGGGCAAGATGGCGGATGCGCTCGAGTTCTACGATCTCGCGATGCAGCGCGCGAAGAACACGGGCTATATCCGCATCGAACGCGCGCGCGCTCTAACGATGCAGGGGCTATTCCCGAGGGCGATCGAGGAACTGCGCCTCGCAAGCGTCGACCTCAAGAAGCTCGAGGCGGACAAGGAGGAGAACGTCGTCTTTTACAACTCGAGCGCGCTCGTGGAGCACTCGGTCGGCGTGCTCTACGCACGGATCGGCCAGGTCGACTCGGCCAAAGCGGCGCTCGGGCGTGCGATCACCGAAGACCTCTCGTACTTCGCCGCGCACTTGGAGCTGGGGCGGATCGCGCTCGCGGAGAAGGACACGGCGACCGCCATCAGCGAACTCGGCCTCGCGGCGGAGCTCGCGGTCGATGAACCGTGGGTGCACTACCTGCACGGCAGCACCCTACTCAGCGCCGGTCAGCACGCCGATGCGGTGGTGGCGCTCAAGAAGGCGATCGATCTCGAGCCGTTGCATGCCGAGTCGCACTTTGCACTCGCGCAGGCGCTGGAGAAGAACGGTGACCGACCCGGTGCGCTCGCGGCGTACACACAGTACCTCGTGATCTCACCGCGACGAGATCAGCAGCGGCGCAGCGTCGCCACGGAGCGTGCCGCCGGACTGCGGCCATGAGCGGGCGCGACGCGGGCGCGGCGGCGCTCTCGGCGGCACTTATAGCGGCACTCACGGCGGCACTCACGGCGGCACTCACGGCCGTGGTCCCAGCTGCGACACGAGGACTGGCGGCGCAGGCTCCCACCGCAGCGCCCACACCCGTCACGCGTCCACGCACTGCCGCCGAGGACCTCCAGCTCTTCAGCCAGGTCTTCAATCAGATCCGCGTGAATCACCCTGATTCGCTCGACACGCACCGGCTGTTCATGTCGGCCATCCAAGCGATGGTGCAGGCCACCGATCCGCACTCCTATGTGATCCCGGCTCTGCGGCTTGTGCCGGGCAAGCAGGAGGCACTGCGCAACGGCAAACTGCACCCGGTGCCGGTCGACTTCACCATGGTCGGCGGCACGGCGATCGTCGCGAACGTGGCCGCCGGCACTCAGGCGAGTCGGCAGGACATCCTTCCCGGCGACGAACTCGTCGCGATCGACGGCGCGCCGATGCGCGCAGAGAGCCCGGTCGAACTCGATATCCTGCTCGCCGGTCCGCGGGGCAGCACTGTCACGCTCACAGTCGAGCGGCGCCGGAGCGACGGCACCTACGCGAGTCTCACCCGCGTGGTGAAGCGAGAGCGCTACGACGAAGAGACCGCCGTACCCGCCGCGCTCATGCTCGACGCGGCCGTCGGCTACATCCGCATCACCACCTTCGTGGGCGCGAAGGTCGCTGAGGACCTTCGCGCGGCGGTGCAGAAGCTCGAAAAGGAGGGCATGCGCTCGCTTCTGCTCGACCTGCGCGACAACGGAGGCGGCAGCGTGGCCGAAGCAGCCGCCGTCGCCGGCGAGTTCCTGCCCGCGGGGACGATCGTCTACACCTCCGAGGGTCGCCGCGCCGCGGCGATCGACACCGGGCGCGTCAAGCGCTCCTTCTTCCGCAGTGAGCGCAACTATCCGATCGTCGTCCTGATCGACGACGGCACGGCGAGCGCATCCGAGCTCGTCGCCGGTGCACTGCAGGATCATGACCGCGCGGTGATCGTCGGTCAGCCGTCGTTCGGCAAGTCGCTCATGATGCAGGGCTTCCCACTCTCTGACGGCTCGGTGATCGTGCTCGTGATCGGACAGGTGCGCACGCCCTGCGGACGCGCGGTGCAGCGGCAGTACCGCGACCTCTCGAGCCGCGAGTACTACCGCGCCGCGCGCGCCG
>JAYTDH010000080.1:0-5943 GCA_043736095.1 Gemmatimonas sp. | reverse complement strand
CGCGCGACCTTCCGTGTGGTGAGCAACGAGGTGTTGCTCGAGGCGGCAAAGTCGCACCCGGCCTCGAAGGAAGCGCTCGGCAACTTGAAGGGAATGCCGCGCGGGATCCTCGAGCGGAATGGGCAAGAGATTCTCGCGGGGATCGAACGTGGGCTCGCGGTGCCAGAGGCGGATCTGCCGAAGTTCGCGAAGTCGGCGCGGTGGGATCGTGATCCGGATTTCGATCACAAGGTCGGGGCGCTCAAGAGTGTGCGCGACGCGGCGGCGGAGCGGCTCGAGCTTGATCCGGGGGTGCTCTGCTCGCGCGAGCGGATGGAGACGGTGGCGCGCTTGATGCCGATGGAGGCGAGCGAGTTGTCGGCGATCCCGGAGTTCCGGCGGTGGCAGATCGCCGAGCTTGGCGCTGGGTTTGTCTCGGCGTTGGCGCCGTATCGAAAGAAAGATTCGCCGTATCGAGAGGCGTGAACTTCGTTTACCACGGAGGCACGGAGGCGCGGAGAACTACTCGGTGAAATGGAGTTAATGCTCCATTCAGAGATTCTTTGCCTGGGAACAGCGTCCGCGTTCTTGCGCTGTCGTGTCCTGAACCTCCGTGCCTCTGTGCCTCCGTGGTGAACCGCCGCTAGAACCCGAGATACGCGCGCACGCGAGGTTCGATCCGATCAGGCGTCCACGGCGGCGACCACACGAGGTTCATGGAGACGGTCCCAACGCCACTGAGCGCCTTCAACTGCTGCTCGGCTTCGGACATGATCTCTGGCCCTGAAGGACAGCCCGGCGAGGTCAGCGACATGTCGATCGCGATATCCGCCCCGTCAACCTTGATGGCGTAGATCAGGCCGAGGTCGAGGATGTTGAGATTGAGCTCGGGATCCTTCACGCGGCGGAGGGCGAGCTTCACGCGATCTTCGGTGATCTCGCCACTCGGGGCTGCGGCGGTGCCATCGGCGCCATCAGCGCCGTCAGCGCCGTCAGCGCCGTCAATGCTAGCGCTGTTGGCGCTTGCGACGCCATCAGCCACTGGCGTGGCGTGCGGCTCGTGGTCTTGTTCCGGATGGTGCGGGAGTTCGTTCACTGCTGCCTGCGGTTGGATGCGTTGGGGCTGGTCGCGGCACTGTGTCGCGGCAGGGTCGTTGGTCTACGAAGCGCCGTCTGGGTCGGCGGGTTCCAGTCGGCGCCCTGATCCACGCGAAAGATGCGAGGCCAGGGGACGGCGTGGAGGGCCACGTCGTCCGTAATCGAGAGGGCCGCGGCATCGGCGACATCGTGTCGCACATCGGCGATGATGATGCCCGGCCGACGCGCGCGCGCTTCGTGCACGCGGTTCGTCAGGAGGATCACGAAGAGCTGGCGATCGGGATCAATCCACATCGACGTTCCGGTGTAGCCGATATGTCCATACGAGTTGGGGCTCAGGAACTCTCCCGAACCATGCTCCATCATCGGCATCTCCCATCCGTACGTGCGATTCCCCTTGATGAGCACGGTGAACTTCCGTACGGTGGAATCCTGAATCACGCGCACCCCGCCGTAGGTGCCGCGGTTCAGCATCATCTGCGCGAAGATGGCGAGATCGCTCGCGGTGCTGAACAATCCCGCGTTGCCGCTGACGCCGCCGAGCGTGTAGGCCGTTTCATCGTGCACTTCGCCGTACGCGGGATGCCCGCGCGGCGGATACATCTCGGTGGGCGCGATGCGCGACTTCAATGCCGCGGGGGGCCGATACCGCGTGTCGTTCATCCCAATGGGCTCGAAGACGCGCATCAGGCAGAACTGATCGAGCGGCATTCCGGCGACGCGCTCAATCGCGAGGCCGAGTGTAATGGCGCCCAAGTCGGAGTAATCGACCAAGCCGCCGGGCATCGAGTTGAGGCGAGTGGAGAGGACCTGTTGGCGGCCCTGCGCCGGCGTCTTGGCGGTGAGCCAGATGCGGCGGCCGGGCGGGAGTCCCGAGGTGTGGCTCAAGAGGTGCGCGACAGTCACGCGCTCTTTCCAGCGGCCGGAGAACTCGGGGAGGATCTCCTGGATCTTCTTGTTCAGCGGGAGCTTGCCTTCGTCGTAGAGGACCATCGCAGCCGAGGCGAGGCAAACGGCCTTGGTCATCGAGGCGAGGTCGTAGATCGTGCGGGTAGGGTCGACCGCTGCGGCACTGGCGCGCCAGGAGATGCGACCGTAGCCGGTCTGCAACACCGCTGCGCCTCGGCGCCCAATAATGACGGCGGCGCCTGGGTACGCCCCCACCGCGATGCCGCGGCGCACGACCCGATCGACCTCGGCGAGGCGGTCCGCGGCCATTCCCACGCTCCGCGGGGCGCGGACAGCCAACGGCTCCCCGGGCGTGAGGCCGAGGGTCAGGGCTGCGGTGAGGGTGATGAGGGGGAGGAGCATGTACCGAGTGTCGACTCCGAGGTGTACCGGATGGACCTCGGGGTGGGGTCGTCCGTCACAAGAGGCAGTCTATACCCGTACAGGGAGGAGGCAACCCTTGGCTCTTCTCCTGTGACCTATTCAGCGTAGACCCCGCCATGGCTTCAGACCCCCTCACTATCCGCCGCGCCATCAATGGCGACGAATCGGCGCTCCGCACCCTCTGGGTGGAGCACGCGCCGCGCATCGACGCCGTGGTGCGCCGGCTGGTCGGCGACCCCGATCAAGCGGCCGACATCGCTCAGGAAGTGTGGATTCAGATCTTCCGGGCCTTGCCGACGTGGCGCGGGGATTCGCAGTTCTCGACGTGGGCGCATCGGATCGCGGTGAACCGCACGCTGAATGCGCTGCGCTCGGTGCGGCGGCTCGCCAAGCTCGAAGTAGTGATGGAAGACGATACGGTGTCGGTCGAAGACGATATGGATCGGACGTTTCTGGCGCAGTCGATCGATGAAGCCGTGCAGCAGCTCTCCCCCGGCGCGCGGACGGTGTTTGTGCTCCACGATGTCGAGGGATACACGCACGAGGAGATCGCGCAGGAGTTGGGGATCACCTCTGGCGGCTCGAAGTCTCAATTGTTCAAAGCACGCGTGAAGCTCCGTCGGTTGCTCGCGCATCTCGTAGATGTTTCCTCACCGGCGCAGGACTCGGAACATGTCTGACCAAATGCATCTCCATATTGAGCGGCTCGCGGCGATTGCCGATGAGACGCCGACTCCAGAAGAAGCGACGCATCTCGCGACGTGCTGGGATTGTCGCGCCGAAGTCGCCGCGTATCGGCGGCTGGCACGACTCTCCGCGATGGCGCCGACACCGAACGAGCCGCTGACCGCGTGGTCGCAGCTCGCGCCGCAACTGCGGGCGGAAGGCATCATCGTGGACTCAGCGCGCACGACTCCGACCTCGTCGCCGACGTTGTCTGTTGTCGCTCCGCAGTACGGTGGCGCGCCGGTCGTGCCGTTTATGAACCCTGCTGACAAGAAGCCCAAGCTTCAGGTGTGGGCGATGCGTATTGCCGCCGGGCTCGCGCTGATCGTGGGTGGCGCGCTCGCTGGGCGCCTGAGCGTCGACGTCCCCTTTGCGCAAGATCCGCAGCAGTTCACGTCGGCGATGCCGGTGCAGAACACCACGGCGCAGTATTCCAATCCGAACGAAGCATTGCAGGCGCTCACCGTGGCGCAGCAGCAGTATCAGGCGGCGGCGGCGTTCCTCGCGGCGCAGGATACGCTCTCTCGCTTTGTGGGAATGAATCAGGATTCGTATCGGGCACGACTCGAGGCGCTCGACGAGATCGCGGCGACTACGCGCGCTGCGCTGTATCGTTTGCCGCAGGATCCGATGCTCAACCAGTACTATCTCACCACGCTCGGCGCGCGCGAAGCGACACTGCGCGAGATTGGCGCGTCGTTGCCGGCCTCGCGCCGACTGGAGCGCTACTGATGCGCGCGCAGTGGATGATGGTGTTGGTGCTTGGTGCGCCACTGAGTGCGCCACTTGGTGCACAGCAACCGGCGCGCGCGCCGGTTGTGCGGGTCCAGGCGGACACCGTGACGGTGACACGCACGATCACGCGCGATACGGCGCGGTTGCGCGCGCTGACGTCGGCGAACGAGAGCGAAGTGTTACGGGTGGTCAATGAACTGCGCGCGCGTGAGCAGAGTATCCTGCGCGCGCTGGCGAATCTGCCGGAGGATCGCGTGGCCGAACGGCGCGCGCTCGAGGAGGCGCTCGCGCGGGCCTCGCGCGATGCCTTCAGCGTGATGAGCGTGATTGAGTCGCGGTGCGTGGAGTCGCGACCGGCAGCTCCCGCTGGCTACGTCGGGCTCAGCATCACGAGTAGTGTCGTGATGCGGGATCGGGCGATGACGGTAGAGCGGGCGGTGGTGAGCAGCGTCGAGCCGGGTTCACCGGCGGAACGCGCGGGCGTCGTGGCGGGGGATCTCTTGGTCAGCATTGCGGGGCGTGACGCGCGTCAACGAATCCCAGAGCTCGACGATGTGCTCGTGCCGGGCCGAAAGCTCGAGGTGAGCGTGGAGCGCAGTGGTCGTGCGATGAGCTTCGATGTCGCCGTTGTTCCGCGCCCGCATCGCTACAACACCACCGGGTGCCCGCAGTTTGAGCGGGCGTTGCAGCCACTGCGCATGGGCGGCGTAGCGCGCGTCTGGGTCCAAGATTCTGCCGATGGCTCGGGACAGCGCGTGATGTACGTGATTACTCCCGCGCCGCCGTCTCCACCCTCAGCGACGTCCCCGCCGACGCCCCCGATGCCGGCGACCGCGCCGACATCATCCACAGCTCCCACACCACCCACACCAGCCGTACCACCCGCGCCACCAATGGCGTTCACCTTCGGCAGCACGATGAGTGGCGGGAGCAGTGTCGGCTACTTCGCGGGCGCACAATTCCGTACGCTCGATGACGATTGGCGCGGCGTGCTCGGGATCAAGGCGGGGACCACTGGCGTGCTCGTGAATGAAGTCGCGCCAGGGTCGGTCGCCGCGCAGTCGGGGCTTCGGGTTGGCGATGTCGTCACGCACATCAACGGCACGCCGGCGAGTTCGCCATTCGTGGCGGTGCGATTGCTCGGGCTCAGCGAGGATGCGCACGCGACGCTGAAGATCGTGCGGGCGCGTGAGCAGCGGACAATCGGCATGCGACTCGAGAGGCGCTGAACGCTCAGCGGTGCACTTGCGCAGTTTCGCTCGGAGGTGCGCTTGCGCAGTTTCGCTCGGCGGTGCGCTACCGCAACTTGCCCGGCGGAAGTTCGTAGACGAGGCGGGCCGTCCGACGGTCCGCCTCGCTCAATTCCGTCACGAACACCTGCGGCGCCATGATGCTCGTGGAGTCACGCGTGTGATCGAGCCCAATGAGGTGTCCCACCTCGTGCCGCGCGATCGCACGCACGCCGTCGCCAGTGACGGCGCGACCATCGGGGAGATGCAACGCGAGTTGGATGTTGGCTCCCACGAGCCAGCCGTGGCGGTCGTGCATCCAACGCGTACGCCCCGTCATCCGCTCGTCGAAGTGGTCCACCCACGTCACATGCACTTCGGCGCGCGCGGAGTCGAGTGAAAAGGTGAAGGCCAGCGGAAGTCCGATCTCGCTCCACACCGAGAACGACTCGCGCACGCGCTCCACCCACTCGCGTTGATAGGTGGGATCATCGAGTGGCTCTTGCACCCACACGCGCATCGGCTCGAGGCGACGATCGGGCCACCGGAAGTTCCAGCCATTTCGTTCGTCCAGCAGCTCGATCAGATGACTACCCGCGGCGCGCGCACTCAACGTGAAGGCAATCATCGCCGAATCGCGCGTCGGCGCCGCGAGACCGGAGGAGACGAGCTCGGCATCGGTGTTTGCGGCGTCGAGCTCCGAGAGATCGGTGGATTCGGTGAGGGCGATCAACGAGTCGAGTGCGGGATCGTTGCGCACAATCGCGCTCGCCGGTGCGATGGGGGCTCGCACGCGATCGAGAAAGGGCCGCAGCAACATCACAAGCGCGACGACAGCGAAGAG
>JAYTDH010000079.1:0-1571 GCA_043736095.1 Gemmatimonas sp. | reverse complement strand
CGTGCGCCACGGCGGTCGTGACCATCGCGTGACGCTTTGCTCCGAATGAGCCCTTCCATCCGACGGTCGCGGGAGTGAATGTCCGAGCATGCGCTACGTGATTGTCGGTTTCGGGATTGTGTGTGCCGTGGCGCTGATGCTCGGGGCGGCGCGCGGCCCACGCGTGCAGGTCATTGCCCATCGCGGCGCCTCATGGGACGCCCCGGAGCACACGTTCGCCTCGTGGGATCTCGCGCTCGAGCGAGGCGCCGACTGGATCGAGCAGGATCTTCACCTGACCCGCGACGGTCGCCTCGTGGTCGTGCACGACGATACTCTCGAGCGTACGGCCCGCGGTCCCGCGGCGGATTGCACCGGACCGGTGGCAGAGAAGTCGCTCGCCCAACTGCAACGGTGCGACATGGGGAGCTGGTTCAACACCGAGCACCCAGAGCGCGCCCACGCGCGATTCGTCGGCGCGCGCATTCCAACGCTCGATAGCGTGCTCACTCGCTACGCGACGCGCGCCAAGTTTTATATCGAAACCAAGTGGGTAGATGGCGCTCCGCCTATGGAGGAGGCGCTACTCGGCATGCTCCGCGCGCACCGCCTGGCTGGTCCCGGCGCGGACTACGCGCGGGTGTTGGTGCAGTCGTTTAGCGTGACGAGTCTGGAACGGCTCCACGCGCTCGATCCGGCGCTCCGATTGGTGCTACTCATCGAAGATCCGATTCCACCGGACTCACTCGATGCCGTGCTAGCGCGGGTTGCGCGGATTGCGGTCGGGATTGGCCCGGCGCGTGGACTCACCAGCGCGCATCTCGTGGAGCGCGCGCACGCCGCTAGACTCTTCGTGCATCCGTACACTGTGAACGCGCCAGCGACGATGCGCTACATGCTGAGGATCAACGTGGACGGGATGTTCACCGACCGTCCCGACCTGCTCCGCGGACTCCTCGACCCCTAGGTCGCACCACGGGGCTACCGCGCTCGCATCGCGCACTCACCGCGGATGTTACTCGGCGTCGTGCGGCAGTTTTGTCTCGCGAATCATCGCGATTGCCGTCGTATTCACGGCGACATCGCCGACGTCCAACCCATCGGCGATGAACTGTGCGCGGACGATGCCGGCGAACTTGCCGCACTGCGCGAGGTAGTCGCTCATCCGCTGCATCGGGGCGAGGTACATCGTGCCACGGAGCGACTTGCCGCCGATCAACGCAATTTCGACTTCGCGCTCACCCGCGCCTGCCCCAGCGGGACCCACGACGAGCATGTTCGCGTCCGGCGCGGAGACGAGCACCACGAGATCGGACTGCACGATGAGATGGCCAGGAGCTTCCGCCAACTTGGGGCGACGGGCGTCCACCATGTTCATGAAGCCGCCCTTTCGGCTGCCGAGAAAGGAGACGAGCGACATGTCTTCGGCGATGAAAATCGACCCCTCAACGAGGGTCCCATCGCGGAGGACGAGATGGAGTCTCTTGCTCTCTTGCGCGCGCGCGCGGCTGGCTGGAACGGTCATGGGCGGGTATGAGGGGTCCACGAAATGGACGATTCAACGAAGCGAACGGCACGAGGTCCTTGCGTCC
>JAYTDH010000078.1:0-2507 GCA_043736095.1 Gemmatimonas sp. | reverse complement strand
TGAGCTGAGCGCGGTTGACGCATAACGATGCTTGGTGTCTGACAGCGGATCTTGCTCCAGTTCAGTTGACACTTTCATCTAACGAGACGCGAGGAGGTGTCCCATGCCGCGGAGTGGTCCGCGCCAGATCTACACGTACTCCAAGGAGTTCAAGGTCGCTACCGTGATGGCGGCGTCAGCGCCCGCTCAAGCCCCACACGCCCCGCCACCACCGGCAACGTCAGCGACGTGCGATCAAGATCCACCGTCAACACCGTCCCCGGCGCCGGCCAGAGCGTGAAGTCCTTATCGCTCGACATAATCATCAAGCCGATGCGCTTGCCCGCGGGAATGATCTGATCATCCGGCTCGAGGTCGAAGGTCACCGTGACCGACTGCCCAGGCACGAGCGGCTCGCTCACACGCCACGACGTCGCGTTCTGCGGATCAGCCCAGCCACGCGTGATGATGCCGTTCGGATTCATGGGGCCACTCGCATTCGCCGGCCACGGGAGCTCCACTAGCCACACGGAGAGATTGGCGGCCGCCTTGCTCGACGCCACGCGCACACTGACACGCGCCGTGCCCGAGAGGTGCACCGGTGCCGTGAGTTCCGGAGTCGCGTACATCAACCGATTCGGCGATGAAGCCGAGAGCGCCAACTGCGCCCCGCTCTGACTCACGTCGTCGGTGAGCGACTCGCTCCCCTGCCCAGCAGAGCTAGCCAAGACCAGCCCACCCATGCGCGAGCCACCCGCCGTGGGATACACAGTGACCGGCGCCGCCTCGGGATGCGGATACGCAGCGTACGCCGTCGGCGATTGCCGAGTCGCGCCTTCGCGCACCACGAACGACCGCGGGTCGTTCTCCACGTCGTTGCGTACATCGAGCAGGTACCGCGTGAACCACCGGTTCATCATGGGGAGCGGCGGCTCACCACCATGTCCGCCTTGATGCCAATACATCTGCACGGGCACGCCGTTCGCTCGCACCGCCTCGGCCATCAGCGCGGTGTGCGCGGGCATCACGTTCCAGTCGTTGAAGCCGTGCGCCGTGAGCATCGCCGCGCGAATGCCCCTGGCTTGCAGGAGGTAATCGCGTTGCGCCCAGAAGTCGTTGAGATCTCCAGTGCGGCGATCGATGCCCGGCGTCATCCCCGCATCACGCACTCGCGCATCGCACGATGCCCGCGTGGCGGGATTTCCGCTCTGCACGAAGTCATAAAGCACGTCGATGTCTTCGCCGAGATAACCGCCCGGGCTGCGCACGAGGCCGTTGTCGCGATAGTAGCGGTAGTACGAGTTGTTCGGCGACACGGGGATGATGGCTTCGAGCCCACGCACGCCGGTCGTGGCGGCGGCAATGGGGAGCGTGCCGTTGAACGACGTGCCAATCATTCCCACCTTGCCGGTCGCCCAGGTGGCTCGCACCTCTTCAGTGCCATCAATCGTGGTGTAGCCCTTTGCGCGCCCGTTGAGCCAGTCAATGACGGCCCTGGGCGCGAGCGATTCATTTAGGCCGCCAATCGTGACGCACCCTTGGCTGAGTCCGGTGCCGGGTGACTCCGAGTGCACCACCGCGAACCCGCGTGGCACCCAGGTGCGCACCTGCGAGTTGGAGATGCGAGCGCGATTCGGATTGAACGGAACGCCGGTGCCAAGTGTGCGCGCCGGTGGCACGGCGCCCAACTCCTGCTGCACCGGCCAAAACACGGGCGCGTCGCCCAGCGTGCCGGCGAAGTAAGGGCTCGTCTCGTACACCACCGGTACCTTGAGTCCTGTGGCCGTTGGCCCTGGGCGCGTGACATCCACATGCACGCGATCCCGCTTGCCGTCGAAGTCGGAATCGAATGACGTCTCCACCCAGAGGCGTTCGCGGATCCACTGCGCGGTGTCGGCAAAGGCGGGGACAATCTGCGACTGGCCGTCGGTGATGAGGTACGGCGAGGGCAAAGGAGCGGACGTCGTCGTCGGCCGGCCGATTGAACAGGCGGCAAGCGCCAGCAGCGCGCCGAGCGTGAGCGATGGCAGTGAACGCACGATGGGGAACCGAGGGCGCATGAGGTGAGACCGGAGTGGCAGCATGCGGTAAGGTGCGGGTGCGCTAGCGGAACCGCCAGAACACCGAGCCCAACCGAATGACGTCCTTCCACATCCAGCCATGTTCGTGCGCGGACTATTCCGCGAGCCGATAGCTCGCGCTACGCCCACCACCCTCGTTCTTCTCAAGCACACCGGAGTCAATCAGCAGAGCGATGTCCCTCAGGGCAGTGTCCGGCGAGCACTTCGCGATCGTCGCGTATTTGGTGCTCGTCAGGTTCCCCTGCCACTCGTCCAGAAGCCGAGTGAGGACGAGTCGTTGGCGGTCGTTCACGCCGTTGGCGTTCGCTCGCTCCCACATCCTCGCCTTGCGGAAGACCGCATCCAGTGCGAGCTCCGCCTTCTCGAATGACCGAGCAAGGCAGCCGAGGAACCAGTCCAACCAGCTGGTGATGTCGAGCCCGCCTCGCTGCGCATGCTCCAAGCGCG
>JAYTDH010000077.1:0-1535 GCA_043736095.1 Gemmatimonas sp. | reverse complement strand
CGCGAGCGGCCTGGCCGTCGGGCTCCCCGCGGGCCAGATGGGCAACTCCGAGGTCGGACACCTCAATCTCGGCGCGGGGCGCAAGGTGATGCAGGATCTCGTGCGCATCGGCGAGAGCATTCGCGGCGGCGGGTTCTACCAACTGGAGTCCTTCCGCACGGCCTGTGCCCACGTGCGCGCCAGCGGCGGCACGCTGCACCTGCTCGGTCTCGTCGGCGATGGGGGCGTGCACGGGCACGACGACCATTTGCTGGCGCTTATCGAGCTCGCGACGCGCGAGCGCGTGCCGCGTATTGCCCTGCACCTCCAACTCGATGGCCGCGACACGCTCCCCAAGTCGGGCCTCGGCTTCGTGCGCGCCCTGATTGAGAAGTCGGCCGGTCGTGCGGTGATCGCCAGCATCGGTGGACGCTACTACGGGATGGATCGCGACCAGCGCTGGGCGCGAACGCAGCAGTGCTATGACGCCGCGGTGCGCGGCATCGGCCCCTCAACATCCGATGCCATCGCGTTCATCACCGGGAACTACGAGCGCAACGTCACCGATGAATTCATGGAGCCCGCCGTCATCGTGCGCGACGGCGCTCCAGTGGCCCCGATGCGCAGCGGCGACGCGGTCATCACCTGGAACTTCCGATCCGATCGCATGCGCCAGATGGTGCGCGCGCTCGCTATCGAGGGATTCGACGGCTTCGACGTGCGCGATCGCCCCACGCTACACGTCGCGACGATGACACAGTACGACCAGACCTTCGGATTGCCCGTCGCGTTCGAGCCCTTCTCCATGGCGAAGATCGTCGCCGAGGTGCTCGAGGACGCTGATATGACGACCCTGCGCACGGCCGAAACCGAGAAGTATCCGCACGTGACCTACTTCTTCAATGGCGGCAACGAGATTCCGTACCGCGGTGAGGAGCGCCTGCTTGTTCCCAGTCAAAAGGTCGCCACGTACGACCTGATGCCGGAGATGAGCGCGCCGGGTATCACCGACGTGCTCACCCGCGCGATGGAAGCGAAGTCACACCACTTCACGCTCTGCAACTACGCTAACGGCGATATGGTCGGGCATAGTGGCAACATCGCGGCGACGGTCCGCGCCTGTGAAGTGGTGGACGAACAGTTGGCACGGATTATTGCATCGGCCGAAAAAGCCGGCGCGCGCCTGTTGATCACGGCCGATCATGGCAACTGCGAGATGATGCTCGACCCGGAGACCGGTGGCCCCCACACGGCGCACACCACCAACCCGGTGCCATTTCTCCTCGTGGAAGATGGCCAAGCGGTAACGCTGCGCAGTGGCGGCGCGCTCTGCGATGTAGGCCCCACCGTGCTTGCCATGCTCGGCGTGGACCGGCCGGCCGAGATGACCGGCCAAGACCTGCGACTTACTGGAGTGACTGCGTGATACGTCGGACCCTCGGAGCGTTCGCGCTCCTTCTCGTCGCACTCCCGCTCTCGGCGCAGGTCGTCGGGCATCTTCCCGAGGAGAGCCCGTTCACTGACGCCACGGGACGACACACGCTCTCCGTGCAGAC